>NZ_JBHUWW010000011.1:0-105814 GCF_042669755.1 Kitasatospora sp. NPDC057223
GGGCGCCGGCCTTTCCGGCTGCCGAGCGGATTCCCCGCCGGCTCGCGCCGACCCTCCGGACGATCCGTCAGGGCGGCAAGCACCCGGCCGGACGTGCTGACTGTCGCCCCCTCAGCTCCCATCGCCCCACCGGCGCGTTTCCGTCAGGTTTCGTGCGCGGCACGGTCTTGACGACAAGTCAGTCGGCCGTGCTCACGGCGCGTGCACGCCCGGTGACCGGTCTGTCCGTAATTCTAGGGAATAGCCCCTGTCTGGGCGTCACAACTTGAAGTCGGACGATCGCCCGAACTGTCTTTTTCCCGGGCGAATCACCCATCTCAGCAACTGAGAAGCGTATCGGCTTCCGACGGGTGCATGCGCTAGCCTTTCAGCAGCTCAATGGGCTTTGGTCATGCCAATCCACGTCGGTTCATCGGTGCCTGCCAGTCCGCCTGAAGGGATCAACGGACGACATCCGCTTCAGTGGATTCCCCCCCTCGCTTGAGGTGTAATTCCCCTTCCGAAGGATTTCGGGTGTGCGCTCTGCCGCACCCATGCGCTCTTCGGAATATCAAAAATTATTTCTGTGAGGTTTCGGATCGTGCAGAAGTCGGTAGTTAACCGGGCGCCGTTCACCTTCGGCCAGTTGTCCCTGTGGCGGTCGATCGCAGGGCTGCCGCCCGAGGTCTGCAATCTGCCGCAGATCTGGATTCTGCCGGCGACGGCCACGACCGCTTCGGTGGAAAGCGCTCTGGAAGCCATCGAGGAGCGGCACGAATCACTTCGCACTCGTTACGAACCGGACGGTGAGCACGGTCTGACCCAGGCGGTGTGGGAGACCGCCGCGGTGTCCCTCGACGCGGTCGAAGCGGGCGACGAGCCGGGCGACGCCGCCGCGGCCGCGGCCGAGAGACTGGCCGCCGACGCCTTCGACCTCACGGTGGACCGGCCGTGGCGCGCACGTCTCGTCACCTCCCACGGGGTCCCCTCCCGGCTGGTGATCTGCTTCCACCACATCGCCGTCGACGCCTGGGCCATCAACCAGCTGAACGAGGAGCTGCTGGCCCTCCTGGCAGGCGGCGACCTGGCCGATACGGCCCCGAACAGCCGGGAGCTCGCCGCCGAGCAGTGGTCCGCAGCCAGGCAGAACCGCCGGAAGTCGGCGCGGAAGTACTGGCAGCAGATCTTCGAGGCGGCTCCCCCCATGTACAGGGAGAGCGACCCGGAGGCGATCTCCAGCCGGTGGGCGAGGCTCGGCTCCGAGGCGGCCGCGGAGGCCGCCGGCGAGATCGCGACCCGCCTCAACGTATCCGTGCCCACGGTGGTGCTGGCGGCCTTCGCCCTGGCGCTGGGCCGGCGCGCCGGGCGTGACGAGCTGTTGATCGCGATCTACACCAACAATCGCAGCGACCCCCGCTGGGAAACCCTGGTGGCCGCCCAGAACCAGATCATTCCCCTGCTCGTGAAGCTCGTTCCGGGGGAGTCTTTCGACGAGCTCGTGAGCCGCCTCCACTGGGAGACGCTGAGGTCCTACCGGCACGGTTCCTACAATGTCGACGACATGCTCGAACTGGGCAGGGAGTACGGCTACACCGGATCCGTGAACGGCTGCTTCGACGGATCGGTGAGCGGGTTCTTCCGCTATTTCTTCAACTACCTGGGCCAGTACCAGCAGGAGCAGACGTCTCCCGAGAAGGAGATCGAGACCGGTACGGCCGGACGCAATATCGGGGCGCCGCTCTACCTCCAGGTCCAGGACGGGAAGGCACTCACCTGCACGTTGCGCGAGAATTCCGCCTCCCGCGGATTCGACGAGGTGACCGGGCTGCTCGTCCTGCTCCAGGAAATCATTCTCGCCGCTGTGGAAAAGGATTAGACCGCAGTCTGCCCCCTTCTTATTTCCGGGCCGCTCCGTCCGGCTCGTTCATTCGTAGTCCCATAGTCCCTGGGAGGGGCAGTGCCAGACCACTTCACGGTCATTCACCGGTGGAGCGACAGATACGCGGACTACGGCTCCTACGTGGACCACGACACCCATCAGGTCAGCTACATCACCACCCGACGGGCAGTCGGCTCGCTCCCCGAGGGCGCCGCGGCGGTCAGGATCGTCAGCAGCACCGAGGACGGCAAGGAGGTGCGGGCCGCCGTCGCGGCACTCACCGAGGAGCTGGGAAAGCCCGCCCGCATCATCGCCCTGCATGAGGTCGACCTGGACACGGCTGCGGAGCTGCGGGAGGAACTCGGCCTTCCCGGTGAGCAGTTGGAGGCGCTGGCCCCCTTCCGCGACAAGCTCGTGATGGCCCGCCGACTGGCTGCGGCGGGTATTCCGATCCCGGCCACGGAGCCCGCCCCCGACCACGCGGCCGTGCGTTCCTTCGCCGCGGCCCACGGCTGGCCGGTCCTGGTGAAGCCGGTGCGCGGCACCGCGAGCGCGGGAGTGGCGCGGATCGATTCGGGTGCGGACCTCGACGCCTACGAGTTCCAGCCGGACGTGCCGATGCTGGTCCAGCCGTATCTGCCGCACGACATTCTGCACGTCGACGGTGTGGCCACGGACGACGGTCTCGGAGTCTGGCGGGCCTCGCGTTATCTGAACACCTGCCTCGAATTCACCGAAGGAGCCGCACTCGGCTCCGTCGAGTTGGACGATCCGCAACTGCTCGGCCCGATCGGCGCGTTCACGGCCCGGGTGGCCAAGGCCCTGTCGGCCGGTCCGTGGGTGTTCCACCTCGAGCTGTTCCTCTCGGGGCCCCCCGGGGCACCCGAGTTGCAGGTCCTGGAGGTGGGCGCGCGCCCGGGAGGCGCCGAAGTCCCCTTCCTGTGGAAGGAGGTGCACGGCGTCGACCTGATGGCGAGCGCGTTCGCGCTGCAGACCGGTGCCCCGCTGCCCGAGTCCGCACGCGTCACCGCCGGCCCGGAGCCGGTGGAGCGCGGTGGCTGGCTGCTCGTACCGACACCGGCGGTCCGGCCCTGCCGGGTGGTGGCGTCCGGCTCGCAACTGGGCCGGGACGGCGGCCCCTACGCCGAGCGCATACCCGTGGTCGGCCAGACCCTGGCCGCCGTTCCCGGCTACGAGCACTCCGGTGCCCGGTTCCGGTTCCGCGGCGCCGGCACGGCCGAGGTCGAGGCGGCGATCCTCCGCACGGTCGAGGAGTTCGACTTCCGTTGCACGACCGTCGATCCGTCGGCCCCCGAGCGGGTCGTCATCGTCGGCAGCGGTGGCCGGGCGTACCGCGAGTACGCCTTCGCCGCCGCGGCGGCCCGCTCCGGCGTCGCCCTGGTCACGCCCACCGAGCCCACCTGGCAGGCCCGCTACCTGGCCGGACACCGAAGCGTGCCGGACACGACGGTGGACGCGCTGACCCGGGCGGTCACCGAGGCACTCGGCGAAACCCCCGGCGCGGCCGGTGTGTTCACCTGGGACGAGACCCTTCTGGAGGCGACGGCCGAGGTCGCGCAGCGTCTCGCCCTGTCCCACATGTCGCCGGAGGCCGTGCGCAACTGCCGCGACAAGCTGTCCACCCGTCAGCTGCTGCAGAACGCGGGCCTGCCCGGCGTGAGGTTCGCTCATGTACGGGGACAGGAAGAGGCTCTGGGCGCGGCGGAGGCCATCGGATATCCGGTGGTGGTGAAGCCGCGTTCGCTGGCCGGAAGCGTGGGCGTGGTAATCGCCCAGGACGCCGGGGAATTGCGCGCGCTCTACCACCACGCGTCCGGTGCGGCCTATCCCGGGCTCGACCCGCTCGACGGTCTGGTGCTGGAGGAATTCCTCGACGGGCCGGAGATCAGCATCGACTCCGTCGTGCAGGACGGCCACGTACAACTTGTGAACGTGGCCCGGAAGCGGCTCGGCTTCGATCCGTTCTTCGAGGAGATCGGCCACCTCGTCTCGCCCTGGCGCCAGGAGCCGTGGACGGAGGACCTCACCGAACTGGTCGTCGAGGCGCACCGGGAGCTGGGTGTCCGGACCGGAGTCACCCATGCCGAGGTGCGGCTGACGCCGGCCGGCCCGCGACTCGTGGAGCTGAACGGCCGTCTCGGCGGCGACTTCATCCCGCACCTGGGCCACCTGGCGACCGGTATCGACCTGACGGCCGCCGCGGTGGACCTCGCGCTGGGCAAGGCGCCGGACCTCCGCGCCGTCCGGGACGTCTGCGCCGAGGTGCGGTTCCTGTACCCCGCCGAGGACAGCGTGGTCCGCTCGCTGGACGTGTCCGCGGCCGAGGCCGTCCCCGGCGTGGCGGAGGTCGTCCGACTGGCGGAGCCCGGTACGACGCTGCTGCTCCCGCCGCGCGGCGTGGTGCCGCGCCTCGCCGCCGTCATCGTCACCGGTGAGACGCCCGAGGCCTGCCGCGACATCCTGGACCGGGCGTCGTCGCTGGTGCGGGCGGAGACCGAGCCGGCCGCCACCGGCGGGGGCGAGTCATGAGCGCCCGGGAGAACGTGCTGCAACGGCTGCTGAACAGCTACGCGCTGCCGTCCCGGGGCGGACGGATCATCGCTGCCGCCGTCGTGGTCTACGCCACCGGCAGTGGTCTCTACCTGGCCGGCGGTACGGTCTACTTCGTCCGGGGCATCGGCCTGAGCGTGGCCCAGGTCGGCACCGGTCTGACCATCGCGGGCCTGGTCGGATTCCTCACCACGGTGCCCGTGAGCATGCTGGCCACCCGCTTCGGGCCGCTGCGGCTGCTGCGGATGGTCCAGGTCTGGCGGGCGGGCTGGTTCGCCGCGCTCGCCTTCGCCGACAACGTCTACACCTTCACGCTCTTCGCGTCGCTCTTCGCGATGTCGCAGGGCCCGGTGTTCCCGATGGTGCAGCTGGTGGTCAACGCCGTCGTGGGCGAGCGGGACCGGACCAGGGCCCTGGCCGTCGTCAGCTCGGTCTCCAACGTGGGCATGTCGGTGGGCGCACTGGCCGCCGCACCGTTCCTCACCATCGGCAGCGGCTGGCTGTTCAAGGCGATCCCGCTGCTCGGCGGGCTGTGCTGCCTCGCGTCGGCCGGAGTGTTCGGCCTGCTGAAGGTGGGGAAGACGGCTCCGGAGGAGCGGCCGGCCCGCTGGCACAGCGGGTTGCTGTCGGTCTGCCGCGACCGCCGCTACGTCGGGCTGACGCTCGCCAACGGCGTGCTGTTCCTGCACACCGTCCTGCTCGGCATCGGCGTGCCGCTGTGGCTCGTCCAGTCCACGGACGCCCCGGCGGGCCTGGTCAGCGCACTGATCACGGTGAACACCGTGCTGGCGATCGTGCTGCAGGTGCACTTCGCGAAGAGCGTCGCCACCTCACGGGACGCCACCCGGGCGATGCGCAACGCCGGGTTCGCCCTGGCGGCGTTCAGCCTGCTGCTGATCGCCTCGATGTACTCGCGCGACTGGCTCACGATCGGCATTCTGGTGGCGGCCACCGTCCTGCTGACCTGTGGTGAGATGCTGCAGGCGGTCGGCGGCTGGGAGCTCTCGTACCGCCACGCGCCCGAGGCCCAGCGCACCGAGTACCTCTCGGTGTTCAGCCTCGGCGGCGCGGCCGTGGGCATCGTCGGTCCCGCGCTGCTCGCCCTGATGCTGAGCTGGGAGACCGTCGGACTGCTCGGCCTCTGCGCCCTGTTCCTGGTCACCTCGGTGGCGGTCACGGTGATCGGCGCCCGGCTGGCGAAGGCCGAGCAGGCGCAGACCGCGCAGGCGGCGGAGCCCGCGGACTCCGTGGGCGCCGGCCTGCTTCCGTAGCACCGCCCCGTCACCGGCCCCTGGCCCGCGGCCGGGTGCCCGGCCCGCCGGCCGACCGCTGCCGCACCGACCGCTGCCGCACCTGGCGGTGGCCGTCGGAGCAATCGTTCGTAACCCCCCCCATCGGAAGGTTCTGTCATGCAGGCTCAACTGCTCGCGCTGATAGCGAATGTCGTCGAGGAACTCAATGAACGCAGGAGCGAGAAGATCCCGACCGGGAACCTGCTCGAAGTCGGCCTGTACGGCGACGCCGGCGTGTTCGACTCGATGCACCTGGTCAACTTCCTGGTGCTGGTCGAGGAGTCCCTGGAGGACGAGTTCGACGTGGAGATCTCGTTGACCTCGGAGAAGGCCGTGTCCAGACGAGTGAGCCCCTTCGCCAGCGTCGGCCGGCTGATCGAGTTCATCGAGGAGGAGATCGGGCTCGCCAGGGGCACCGAGCAGAGCGCGGACGGCGAACTGGTACGGCACTGATCGATGATCATCCTTATTACGGGCACCCGGACGGGCATCGGCAAGGCGCTGGCCACGCACTTCCTGGACGGCGGCCACCAGGTGGTGGGGTGCAGCAGGAGGCGGCCGACCATCGACCACCCGAACTACCGCCACCACGAAGTGGACCTCACCGATTCCAAGGGGATCAAGTCCATGTGCCGCGCGATAAGGGCCGAGTACGGCCACCTCGACGCGGTGGTGAACAACGCCGGCATCTCGAACATGAACCACTTCATGATGACGCCCGAAGAGGTCGCCCGCCGGATCTTCGACGTCAACTTCTTCGCGGTGCTGAACTGCTGCCGGGAGACCGTCAAGCTGTTGCAGAAGAGCAAGGAACCCGCCCCGGCCATTCTGAACGTCTCGACGGTCGCCGTGCCGTGGGCGCTGGAGGGCCAGCTGATCTACTCCGCCAGCAAGAGCGCCGTGGACCAGCTCACCCGGGTCATGAGCAAGGAACTCGCCGATTTCAACGTGCGGGTCAACGGAATCGGTCTTCCGCCGGTGCACACCGTCCTCACCCGGACGGTTGCCAAGGAGAAGATCGACGAAGTGATCGCGCGGCAGACGATCAGGCGCATGTGCACGATGGAAGACATTGTCGGCCCCGTCGAATTCCTGGTGTCCCGGCAGTCCGGGTTCGTCACAGGAGAGACGCTATTTCTTGGAGGTGTTAACTGAATGAGAACCGAACTTCTCGACAGGCTCGACGAGCTGGACATCCGGACGGCCGTCGTCGACGGTGACGTGCCGTACACCTACCGTGACCTCGCGGACCAGATCCGGCGGCTCGGCCAGGACCTGGAGTCGCACGGGGTGAGGCCCCATGACGTCGTCGTCCTGAACGGGGACTTCTCGTTCCTGTCGATCGCGGCGCTGTTCGCGCTGTACCTCAACCGGAACACCGTCATCCCCGTCGTCACCCTCACCGAGGCGACGCTGGGCACGATCACGGAGTCCTGCTCCCCCCAGCACATCGTCAGGGTGACCGAGGACGTCAACATCGAAGCCGTCGCCGGGGCGGCGTCGGCGTCCGCCGGCTCCTACGACCGCCTGGTGGAGGCCGGGGCGTCCGGACTCGTCCTGCTCAGCAGCGGCAGCACCGGAGTCCCCAAGGCGATCCTGCACAACCTCGACGCCCTGGTGGAGGAGAAGCTCGGGAAGCGGGTGAGGCCGGGGGCGAAGGCCCCCAACATCCTGATGTTCCTGCTCTTCGACCACATCGGCGGCCTCAACTCGCTGCTGGGCGCGATGCGCCTCGGTGGCACCGCGATCGTGCCCCGGCGCCGGACGCCGGACGAGATCTGCGCGCTGATCGAGAAGCACGGGATCCGGCTGCTGCCCACCAGCCCCACCTTCCTGAACCTCATCCTGATCGGCAACTACCACGAGGAACACGACCTCGGCAGCCTGCGCCTGATCACCTACGGCACCGAACCGATGCCGGAGGAGCTGCTGAAGCGCGTCAACGCGGCCTTCCCCCGGGTGCGGCTGCTGCAGACCTTCGGCACCAGTGAGACGGGGATCTCGACCACCACGAGCGAGTCGTCGAGGAGCACCTTCTTCAAGATCGCCGACGACAACGTCCAGTACCGGATCGTCGACGGGGAGCTGCAGCTGAAGAGCAGCACCCAGTTCCTCGGCTACCTCAACTACCCGAGCGACTCCCTCACCGAGGACGCCTGGTTCAGGACCGGCGATCTGGTCGAGGAGAACGCGGACGGCTTCATCAAGATCAAGGGCCGCTCCAAGGAGATCATCAACGTCGGCGGGGAGAAGGTGCTGCCGCTGGAGCTGGAGTCGATCCTGCTCTCCAGCCCGCTCGTCGACGACTGCATGGTCTACGGCAAGCCGAACTCGATCACGGGCCAGTCGGTCTGCGTGGACATCATGCCGCGCGGTGAGGTGACCCGGGCCGAGCTGCGCAAGCACGTCGTCGAGTTCCTGACCGGGAAGGTCGACCAGTTCAAGATCCCCTCGAAGGTCAACCTGGTCGACGCGGTCACCGTGTCGGAGCGGTTCAAGAAGAAGCGGATCCTGCCGTGACGGGCCTCGTCGTGATCGGGGCCGGGAAGTTCGCCGTCGAGGTGACCCGCTACATCGGCGACCTCACGGCCGCCGGGCTGGACGGCTACCGCATCGAGCGCTACCTGAGCGTCGAGGGGGAGGAGACCCACGCGCCGGCCGACCTCTGCACGGCGCTGGAGGAATTCGAGCCGCCGGCCGGGACCCGGGTGGTGCTGGCCCTTTCGGACACGGCGCGGCGGCGCGCGGTGATCGACGGATTCATCGAGAAGCACGGCCTGTCCGCCGTGAACATCGTCCACCCGGCCTCCCGGATCGATGCGGAGCAGATCGACGGGGTCGGGAACATCATCGGGCCGAACTGCTATTTCGGTGCCAACGTGAAAATCGGCAGTTTCAACGTGGTGAACTACTACTGCACCGTCGGTCACCACTCGCGCATCGGCTCGAACAATTTCATCGCGCCGAACTTCAACTGCGGGAACAGTGTCGAGATCGGGGACGACAATTTCTTCGGCCTGAGCTGCACGATCGCTCCCGAGGTGGCCACCGGGAGCGACAGCAGATTCCAGGCGGGGATCACCCTGTTCGAGGACACGGCAAGCGGGCATTCGTACCTGGCGCCGAACCGAATCAAGTCGATCAAGTCATTCTAAGGAAAGCAACAATGAAGCGATCAAAGGTTGCCATCATCGGTGCCGGCCCCGCGGGCTGCGTGGCCGCTCTGACCCTGAACAAGCTCGGTCACGAGGTGGAGATCTTCGAGAAGGGCCAGTTCCCCCGGTACCGCGTCGGCGAGTCGTTCCTGCCCGGCACGCTGTCGATCCTCAACCGGCTCGGCCTCCAGGACAAGATCGACGCCGCGGACTTCGTGAAGAAGCCCTCCGCGACCTTCCTCTGGGGCCAGGACCAGGCACCGTGGACCTTCTCCTTCGCGACCCCCAAGACGGCGCCCTGGGTCTTCGGCCACGCCATCCAGGTCAAGCGCGAGGAGTTCGACAAGCTGCTGCTCGACGAGGTCCGCGAGCGCGGGGTCACCGTCCACGAGGGTGCCGCGGTGACCAACGTCGACATCTCCGCCGCCGACCGGGTGTCGCTGACGGTGCGCCAGGACGACATCTCCCGGGTGATCGAGAGCGACTTCGTCATCGACGCCGGCGGCGCCGGCAGCCCGCTCGCCCGGCAGCTCAAGGCCCGCCGCTACGACGAGTTCTACAAGAACTTCGCCGTGTGGTCGTACTTCAAGCGCAAGGAGCCGTTCGAGGGCGACCTGAAGGGCACCACCTACTCGATCACCTTCGAGGACGGCTGGGTCTGGATGATCCCGCTGAAGGGCGACATCTACAGCGTCGGGCTGGTCGTCGACCGCTCCAAGTCCAGTGAGGTCAAGGAGCTCGGCCCGGAGGAGTTCTACCGCCAGACGCTGGCGAAGGCCACCCGGGCCACCGAGATCCTCGGTGAGGCCGAGATCATCGACGAGGTCCGCATCGTCCACGACTGGTCGTACGACTCCGACCACTTCTCGGCCGACCGCTACTTCCTGTGCGGCGACTCCGCCTGCTTCACCGACCCGCTGTTCTCCCAGGGCGTGCACCTCGCCACCCAGTCGGGCGTGTCCGCCGCTTCGGCGATCGACCGGATCACGCAGAACGAGGACGAGTTCGAAGCGGTCCACCAGTGGTACAACCGCAGCTACCGCGAGACCTACGAGCAGTACCACGAGTTCCTCGCGTCGTTCTACACCTTCGCGTCCTTCACCGAGCCGGAGTCCGAGTTCTGGCTGAAGCGCAGGATCAGCGAGTCGGACGACGCCCGGCTGAGCCGCAAGCAGTGGTTCGACAAGCTGGTCCAGGACGACCCGGAGAACCCGACCGCCTCCGTGGCCGACTTCCGGGACCGCGCCTCGACGATGATCGCCATCGGCCGGCACCAGCGGAAGGACCTGAGCGACGAGTTCTCCGAGGAGGAGCTCAACATCGCGCGGGTGCGCTGGATCAGCGACCTCACCAAGCAGCTGAACCGCATCACGCGGCTGGAGTGGACGGGTGAGGAGGTCCTGCTCAAGCCCTACTACAAGGTCGAGCCGCTGAGCTTCCGGCTGGAGCAGAAGCAGGTGCTGACCAACGAGAACGGCCTTGACATGATCAAGTTCCCGGTGGAGGAGGAGCACCGCGAGATCTTCCAGATCGTCACCAAGGAGCAGGTCGGCTACAAGACCCTGATCAAGCAGCTCAACGACTCCGGCAAGCAGGAGGTGAGCTCGCAGATCGTCATCCGCCTGATGGAGGCGGGCCTGCTGACCGGCTACGACAAGAACGACAACCGTGTCGTCGTCCAGGACCGCCTGCGCTTCGACGGCGTCGGCACCGAGTACGAGGTCTGAGCATGGACTCCACTGCAACGCTGGTGTTCGTCGCCGGCATCGAGAACTCCGGGCCTACGCACTGGCAGGCCATCTGGCACGACCGGGTGCCGAACGGCGTCTGGGTGGAGCACGAGTCCTGGGACAACCCCGTTCGTGACCTGTGGGTGAAGGACCTCGACGACGCCCTCAGGGCGATCGACGGCCCCAAGATCATCGTGGCCCACAGCCTGGGCTGCACGGTGGTGGCCGAATGGGCGTCGGAGCACCAGGACGACACCGTCGTCGGTGCCTTCCTGGCCGCGCTGCCGGACGTCCACGGCGACAACTTCCCCACCCAGGCGCTGGGTTTCGGCTCTCCCCGGCTCGCCCCGCTGCCGTTCCGGACGGTCGTGCTGGCCAGCGAGGACGACCCCTACGGCTCCCTGGAGTCCGCCACGGCCGGGGCCGGGCACCTCGGTGCACGCCTGGTGAACGTCGGCCCGAAGGGGCACATCAACGCGGACTCGGGGCTGGGGGACTGGCCCGAGGGCTGGGCCGTCCTCGATGACGAGTTCACGGGCTGACCACCCGTCCCAGGAGCCCCCGGCACGGGTGGCTCCCGCGAGTCACGACGGTTGAGGTGGCCTCCCCCGGGCAGTGCCCGGGGGAGGCCACCTGCTCGTGCGGGTGCCCCTCGCCCCGCTTCCGCCCGCCCGCCCGTTCGCCCGTCCGCCCGCTCGCCTGTTCGCCGCCCCGTCCGTCGAGCCGAGTTCGCCGGTCACCGTCCCCGCCGACATGCCGGCAGCACCGCGCCGCACTCATGACTCCGACCACAGAGGAGAACGCTGTGCCCCACGCTGAGTGGATCACCGTCACGGCGATCGGAGGCATCGCCCTGACCTTCGTCATCGGGACCGCCTTCACCGTACTGTTCCGCCGCATCGGGCAGCCCGCCGTGATCGGTGAGATCACCGCCGGCATCTGCCTGGGACCGAGCGTGCTCGGGCTGCTCCCCGGCGACCTGCCCGCCCGGATCTTCCCGGTCGAGGTACGCCCGCACCTGGGTGTCGTCGCCCAGGTCGGCCTGCTGTTCTTCATGTTCATCATCGGCTGCGAGTTCGAGAGCAAGGTCCTCAGGGGCCGCTTCGGCTCGACCGGGACGATCTGGGTCAGCTCGCTCGCGGTACCCATGCTGCTCGGCCTCGGACTCGCCTGGATGATCTACGGCTCGCACGACGTGGTCAACGGCCACACCGTGCCGTTCGCCGAGTTCGCCCTCTACCTCAGCGTCGCGATGTCGATCACGGCCTTCCCGGTGCTCGCCCGGATCATCGCCGAGCAGAACCTGCAGTCCACCCGCGCGGGCATGCTGGCCCTCGGCCTCGCGGCGGCCGACGACCTGCTCGCCTGGTGCATGCTGGCCGTCGTCGTCGCCATGACGACCGCCACCGGCGCGTTCGGGTTCCTCACCGTGATGGCCTGGTCGGCGGTGTACCTCGTCGTGATGCTGTGGCTGGTGCGGCCCGCGCTCGCCGCGGCCGCCCGGCGGCTGCGGCCCGAGCACGGCCCGTACGCCGCGGTGCTCGTCGCCGCCGGGGTGTTCGCGTCGGCGTTCGCCACCTCGCACATCGGCATCCACGCCATCTTCGGTGCCTTCATGTTCGGCATGGTGATGCCCCGTCAGCGTGAGGGACTGCTGCACCAGATGGCGCTCGTCCCGATCGAGACGGTGGGCAAGGTGCTGATGCCGATCTTCTTCGTCGTCACCGGCCTGTCGGTCGACCTGACCTCGCTGACCGCGGGCGGCGTCGTGCAGACGGTGGCGATCATCCTGGTGGCCTGTGTCGGCAAGCTCGGCGGCGTCGCCGTGTCGGCCCGCCTGACCGGGATGGGCTGGAAGGACGCCACCGTGCTCGGTGTGCTGATGAACACCCGCGGACTCACCGAACTGGTGCTGCTGAACGTCGGGTTGAGCATGGGGCTGCTCACCGTGCAGCTGTTCTCGGCGATGGTGCTGATGGCCCTGGTGACCACCGGCATCGCGGCGCCCATCCTCAACGCCCTGCTGCGGGACCGCTCCGGGGCGCCCAGCGCCCCGTCGAAGGGCGTGCTCAACCCCGTCTGAACCGAGGGGCCGTCCGACCGGGCGGCGCGGGCGTCCAGGATCCGTCCTCCGCAGGCGGACTCCTGGACGCCCGCAGCGGGTTGCGGCGACCACGGGTGCCTACGGCCTGCCGCCGTCGGTGGGAGCGGCACGGCGCAGCGTGCGGATCGCCGGGATCGCGGACAGCGCCAGGCAGCCGGCCAGGCAGGCGCCCGCCGACACCAGCAGCAGCCGCCCGGGGGACACCAGTGCGACGGCCGGGCCCGCCAGTATCTGGCCGAGCGCGATGCCGGAGACCGAGCCGCCCAGCTCGTACGCGGAGACCCGGTTGAGTACCGCGGGCGGGGTGTGCGTCTGCACGCTGGTCGCCCACATCACCGACCAGAACGCCAGGGCGCCGCCGCCGAGGACGTGGCCCGCCAGCAGGACCGGCAGGCCGGTGTCCAGTGCCACGCAGAGCGGCAGCACGGTGTACAGCGCCATCGCCACCGTGCCGGCGGCCAGCGGCCGGGCCGGGCGCAGCCGCAGTGCCAGCAGGCCGCCGAGCACCGTTCCGGCGCCGAGGAAGGAGACCGCCAGGCCGTAGGCGTCCGGGCCCAGCCGTGCGCCGACCAGTGCGGAGCTGAGGGGTACCAGCGGGCCGAAGACCAGCACGCCGTAGCCCATCCAGATCAGGATCACGGCCCACATCCAGGTGCGCGCGCGGAACTCCTGCCAGCCCTGGCGCAGGTCGCGGCGGAGGGAACTGCCGTTGCGGGCGGGGGCGTCGGCACCGGCCGGGGTGTCCCCGGTCGTGGCGGTCGGGGCGAACCGGACGAGCGCCAGGCAGAGGGCACTGAGCAGGAAGGTGCCGGCGTCGATGGCGTACACCGTCCCGGCGCTGGTCAGTGCGATCAACAGGCCGGCGAGGGCCGGGCCGAGCAGCTGGGCGAGTGCGTCGGCGACCTTGAGCGTGGCGTTGGCCCGCTGCGGCTCGCGGGCGACCAGCGGGACCATCCCGTTCGCGCCCGGCAGGAACATCGCGACGGCCGCACCGGCCAGCGCCGCCATGGTCACCAGCAGCCAGAACGGCGGCGGTCCGGCGAAGAACGCGGCCGCCAGCACACCCTGGGTGAGCACCCGGACGAGGTCGGCGCCGACCATCATCCGGCGCGCGCCGAACCGGTCGGCGAACACTCCGCCGAACAGCACCAGGAGGACGAACGTCCCGGTCCAGACGCCGAGGACGTAGCCGACCCCGGAGATCCCGTACAGCGCGCCGACGGCGAGCGCGGCGGCCACCGGCATCATCGCGTCGCCGAACAGCGAGACCGTGCGGGCGGTGAAGAAGAGCGTGAAGCGCCGGTCCCACAACGGGGGGCGGCCGGCGGGCCGGCCGGTCGGTGCAGCGGCGGGCCGGTCGCCGGGCGGATCGCCGATCGGTGAGGACTTTTCCCGAGAATGCGTAGTGGTCACAGCACGTCATTGTGGTCTGGACCAATCGGCCCTCCCAGTGTCCCGAACGACATGATGGGGTACTTTCCCGCCATGACGCTTCGTCCGCTGCCGAAGCCCCCGGTCCCGCACCGGGTGGTGGCCCTGCTCCAGGTTCCCCAGCCGACCTTCCCGCTGGCCTGCGCGGCCGAGGTGTTCGGTGACCACAGCCCGGCGGTCCCCGCCCGCTACGCGTTCGAGGTCTGCACCGAGCACCCCGGCCCGGTGCGCACCGAGGCCGGCTACGACCTGCTGGTCACCGCGGGCCTGGACACGCTGGAGCGCGCGGACACCGTGCTCGTCCCCGGCTGGCAGCAGTCGCCCGGCGCCGAGGTCCCCCCGGCGGTGGTCGAGGCCGTCCGCCGGGCGCACGGGCGCGGCGCACGGATCGTCAGCATCTGCTCGGGCGCCTTCGTGCTCGCCGCCGCCGGGCTGCTGGACGGCCGGCGGGCCGCCACCCACTGGGCCCGGACCGCCGAGCTGGCAGCCCGGTTCCCGCAGGCCCGGGTGGACCCGGGGGTGCTCTACGTGGACCACGGCGACGTCGCGACCAGCGCCGGATCGGCGGCCGGCGTGGACCTCTGCCTGCACCTGGTGCGCGCCGACCACGGCGCCGCGTACGCGATGCGGATCGCCCGGCAGATGGTGATGCCGCCGCACCGCGAGGGCTGCCAGCTGCAGTACGCCGAACTGCCCACCTCGGGGCCGGTCGCCGACACGCTGGCCCCGCTGCTGGAGTGGCTGGCCGGACGGCTGGACCAGCCGGTCAGCGTCGCCGAGATGGCGGCCCGCTCCCAGGTCTCGACCCGCACGCTGACCCGTCGCTTCACCGAGCAGCTGGGCATCAGCCCCGGACGCTGGCTGCTGGACCGGAGGATCGCCGCCACCCGGGCGCTGCTGGAGGAGACCGACCTGCCGGTGGAGACCATCGCGCACCGGGTCGGCCTCTCCTCGGCCGTCAACCTGCGCCGGCGCTTCCACGAGGCCCTGCGCACCACGCCCGCCGCCTACCGGCGCACCTTCCGCGCCGCCGGGAGCGGGTGACCCGTCCGACTCCGGCCCGGCCGTCCGCCACCTCTCCGGGCCCGGGAGCAGCACCGCTGCGGACCAGGAGATGCGGTCTGACCTCGCACGTTGCGTTCGTGGCCCCGGGCATACGAACGAGCGCCGCCCCCGTTGGCCGCCGCTGCCGCAGGGTGGGCGGGTGCCGCAGACGCCACCGGGCCGCCCGTCGCACGGATAGTTGCAGCATCAATTAGGTATGGCTAACCTAAGCGCCCGTCCCCCACTCTCTGTGCCTGAGGAAGTCCACCCGTGCCCTCGCCTTCGATACCCCCTGCCCTGACGTCCTTGGCGGCGGCAGCACCCTCCACGCCGCTCGGGCCCTTCGTCGACAGCGCCGTCACCTGGACCACCTGGGTCACCCTCATGGGCCTGGTCGGCCTGATCGCCCTCGCGCTGGTGTCCGCCGGCCCGGCCGCCGTGCGCACCGCGCCGAGCGCGCTTCCCGTGGTGACCACCCGGCTCGCCGTGGCCGCCGCGGTCCTCGGACTCCTCGCGGTGCCGGCCGTGCTCACCGACCTCGCGCACGGCGCCTCGGACAGTGACGGCTACGACTACTCGGCGGCGTGGGCGTCCCTCTTCGACGGCAGCAACGCCGGCCGGCTGTCCGGCCTGGAGGTCACCCTCCCGCTGGTCGCCGCCGTTCTGCTCGCCCCGTTGGCGGTCCGCTCCGTCGCGGCGGGCCGGGCGCGCAAGTGGCTGCTCGGCGCCGGCCTGGCCGCAAGCTCCGTCGCGCTCGGTGCGACCAAGTTCCCCACCAAGGCGCCCGCGAACTGGGGCCGCACCAGCTTCGACACCCTGATGTGGATGCTGCACCTGCTCGGCGGCGGCGTCTGGTTCGGCGGCCTGGCAGGCCTGTTGCTGCTCGCGGCCCCCGGCGCCGTCCCCGGGGCCGAACGGCGCGCGTTCTGGTCGGCGGCCATCCGCCGCTTCTCCCTCGCCGCCATGAGCTGCGTCGCGGCCATCACCCTGTCCGGCCTGTTCCTGTACTGGGAGCACGTCGACGGACCGACGCAGCTGTTCACCACCATGTACGGGCGCGTGCTCGGCGTGAAGATCCTGATCTTCGGCGGCCTGCTGCTGCTCGGCACGTTCAACCAGTTCTGGCTGCACCCCCGGATCGACGCGCTGCGCGACGAGGGTGACCAGCGTCCGCTGGTCACCGTGCTGCTGCGCCGGTTCCCGCTCGTGGTCGCCGTCGAGGTCGTGCTCGCGCTCGCGCTGCTCTTCGTGGCCCCGTTCCTGCACGGCTCCGCCCGCAACCAGGCCTTCCAGGCGCAGGCCGCCGAGCAGTCCGCCACCCCGATCCCGGCGAAGAAGCTGCCGAAGCTCGCCGCCAAGCAGGCCGAGGCCTCCACCTGGATCTGGGGTACGGCCGAGACGGTCGCCGTGGTCGTCCTGATGGGCGCCGGCTACCGGCTCTCCGGCCGGCTCGCCCGCCGCCGCCCGGCCGCCGTCACGACGGCGGCGCCCCTGCCGGCCTGAGCCCACGACGCCGGCCCCGGAGAGTGCTCTCCGGGGCCGGCCGGCCGACGGCCACCAGGGGTGGTGGTGTCAGGACTGGGGCCGACGGCCGTGGTTGGCCGCGTGCTTACGACGTGCCTTCTTCTTACGGCGTCGCTTGGAAGACATGACCGCTCCTTCGTCCGGGTGCTCGCTCCGCTCGGTACCAGGGCCCTCTCGCCATGGTCCACCTCCGGGGCGGGAAGCGAAAACCGGGACGCGGGACGGTCGCTTTCCGCAGCCGGCCGGGGTCGCACCGTCATGTGTCGGCCGGGGCGGTGGTGACCGCAGGTGCCCGGACGGGCCCCGGGGGATGCCCGCCCCGTTCGGTCCGCCCGGCCGCCCGCCCCCGCAGCATGACCGGGAACGCTTCGGCGACGCACCGCACCGTCGCGTCCGGAACCGGGCCCCCCGTCGCCGTCGCCGCACCGCCGGACACCCAGATCGTCGACATGCCCACGGCTGCGGCACCCGCGACGTCGTACTCCAGCGAGTCGCCGATCATCCACCCGCCGTCGAGCCGGGAGCCGGCCCGGTGCGCGACGAGCCGGAAGATCTCCGGGGCCGGCTTGCGGACCGCCTCGTCGTCGGCGAAGCACAGGACGTCGAAGAGGTCGTGCAGGCCGTCGCGCAGCTTCGGCCGTTGCTGGATCTCCGTGCCGTTGGTCAGCAGCGCCGTCCGCCACCCCTGCTCGCGCAGCGACCGCAGGTTCTCCAGTACGCCGTCGAACACCCGGACCAGGAGCGGCATCCCCTCCGCGAAGACCTCCCGGAGCTCGTCCGCCGACTCCGGGAACCCGAAGTGGTCGACGATGGCGCGGAACGACTCCTCGGGCGGTACCGGCCGGGTCTGCTCCGCCCGCAGGAACTCCAGCCCGTCCGGTCCCAGGCCCCGCCGCTGCGCCAGTTCGACGAACCAGCGGTCGATGGCACCGGTGCTGTCCACCAGGGTGTCGTCGAGATCGAAGATGGCGAACTTCCGCACGGGCGACCACGCATTCTCGCGGCGGCGACGGCGTCCGCGGGGGACGGTGCCGCCAGGGGACGACGGGGACAGGGCAGGGATCACGGGGACGGGGAGGGGCCGACGGTCACTCACGGGCGCCCAGTGGCGGGGGGAGGGCGTCGAGCTCGCCGAGTTCCGCCGCGGACAGGGTGAGTGCGGCGGCCGCGACGTTCTGTTCCAGGTAGCGCGCGGTCTTGGTGCCCGGGATGGGCACCACGTGCTCGCCCTGGGCCAGCAGCCAGGCCAGCGCGACCTGGGCCGAGGTGGCGCCGTGGCGTTCGCCGATCGAGCGGACGGTGCCGACCAGCCGCGCGTTCGCGGCCAGGGACTCCGTGGTGAAGCGCGGCATGTCGGCGCGGAAGTCGTCCTCGCCGAGATCGGACGGCGAGGAGTAGCGCCCGCTCAACAGGCCGCTGCCGAGCGGGGAGTGGCACAGGAAGGCGATCCCGTGCTCCCGGCAGAACGGGACCACGTCCCCCTGGAACTCCCGCGTGAAGAGGGAGAACTCCGACTGCACGGCGGTCACCGGGTGGATCCGCCCGGCCCGGCGCAGCTCGTCGAGCGACATCTCGGACAGCCCGATGCCGCGCGCCTTCCCCTCGGCCACCAGCTCCGCCAGCGCGCCCCAGCTCTCCTCGACCGGCACCTGCGGGTCGACGCGGTGGAGGAAGTAGAGGTCCACGTGGTCGGTGCGCAGGCGCCGCAGGCTGGCCTCCAGCGCGGAACGGAGGTACTCGGGCCGGCCGTTCAGGGTGAACTCCCGGCCGTCGTAACGGACTCCGCCCTTGGTCGACAGCACGGCCCGGTCCCGTCGCCCGGCCAGGGCGCGGCCGACCAGTTCCTCGTTGCTGAACGGTCCGTACACGTCCGCCGTGTCGATGAGGTTCGACCCGAGATCGAGCGCCCGGTGCAGCACGGCCAGGGACGAACCGTCGTCCCGGTGCCGGGGATCGTAGGCGAAGGACATGCCCATCGTGCCCAGGCCGATCCGGCCGACGACCGGCCCCCCGTGACCCAGCACCGTGGTACGCACGAATCAGTCCCCTTCCGGGAAGTCGGTCGGTCGGTGTCGCCCGGGCAGCGCACGGGCGCGTAGTTCGACCAGTCGTTCGGGTTTCTCGAGATCGGTCAGGACCTGCTCCCGGTCCTCGCCCGCGGCGATCACGTGGCCGTAGCGGGTCAGGAACTCGGCGGGCGGGCGGGCGAGCCGGTCGCCGGGCGCGGCGGTGACGCCCGTCCCGTGGACGGTCGGGCCGAAGCGGTCCTCGTGCACGACGACCTCGACGGTCTCGCAGTCCTCCTCGGGCAGCAGGAACCGGATGCCGGCCGCCCCGCGGAACCTCGGAGCCGTCGCGGGTGCCCGGCCGGCCGCGACGTCCGCGGCGGCGAGGGCGGGGTCGACGCCGGTGGCCAGCAGGCCGAGGTAGGGGATGAGGTCCCCGCCCAGCCGGGCGTTCACCTCCACCAGGCGCGGCCCGTCGGGCGTGAGCCGGAACTCGGAGTGGGTCGCGCCGTGGACGAAGCCCAGGGTGCGGTGGATCTGCCGGAGCTGGCCCAGGAGTTCCTCGTCGGCGAGCAGCG
This sequence comes from Kitasatospora sp. NPDC057223, assembly GCF_042669755.1. Taxonomy (NCBI): domain Bacteria; kingdom Bacillati; phylum Actinomycetota; class Actinomycetes; order Kitasatosporales; family Streptomycetaceae; genus Kitasatospora; species Kitasatospora sp. NPDC057223. Next base: position 19,294 of record NZ_JBHUWW010000011.1, read on the forward strand.
GGTCGTTCGCGTCCACGTCGTGCCCGGTCTCCTCGAAGTACGGTTCGAGGCCGAGCCGTTTGCGGGCCAGGACGGTCGGCGTGACCTCCCCGTCGCGGATGACCGCGTCGATGCTGATCTCCGGTCCGGTCAGGAACTCCTCGACCAGCACGTTCGCCGGGTGGCGCGGCAGGTTCGGGAACTCCGCGCCGTCCGCGGCGGAGAAGGCCTCGGTGACGTCCTCGGGGCGGTCGGCGCGCACCACGCCGAAACTGCCCGCCAGGGCGCGCGCCTTGACGACGACCGGGTAGCCGATCCGCTCGGCCGCGGCGCGGGCCTGCTCGGCGGTGCTGACGGGGAACGAGGCCGGCTGGGGCACCCCGGCGGCGGTGAGCGCGGCGCGGGTGGCCGCCTTGTCGCGGCACGCCTCGATGGTCTCCGGCGGGCTGCCGGGCAGGCCGAGGCGCTCGGCGAGCCGCGCGCAGAGGACGACCTGCGTCTCGTCGTAGGTGAAGACGCCCGCGACCGGCAGGGAGCCGACGACGTGCAGTGCCGCCCGGTGCACCGCCGTCGCGTCCCGGGTGTCGACCCTGGTGGCGCCCGCACAGTACGCGAGCTGCCAGGTCGCCTCGGACGCGTCGAGCAGCCACAGCCGGTAGCGCTGCGCGAGGGCGGCCAGGATGTACTCGCGATAGGGCCGGTACCCGCTGCCGACGAGGAGGAGGACCGGCGCGTCCTCCGGCGCGGCGGCGGTGCGGAGTACCCGGTCGTGGACTGCCTGCTCGTGGACTGCCTGCTCGCTCATGGGGTTCCTTAGCCGTTCACCTGAGGCCGCGCACGCGGGGCCGAGAGAAATTCGTCCACGATGTGGAAAGGCGGGGGGAGTGGTACGAAGGCGCGGAACTTCCGAATGGAGAAGGCTTCTCGGAAATCCCGCAAGAGCCCGGCAGGATGCCAACCGATCGTCATTCTCACCGGCTCGCCGGGAGATGTCAACGGAATCCGGGCCGAGCGCCCGACGGGTGCTGTCAGGTGTGCCGACATGTCCGTTCTAAACTCCAACTACCCTGTCTGTAAGCCGTGTTGGCCGAAAGTGTCAGGCAATGGTGCAGTGCGGCTCGGGGCGATAATGTGCCGCCATGGAACTTCACGCGGAGAACTACCGGCGGATCCGGACGATCCCTGTCGTCCGCGACATCGAGCAGTGCCGGCCCAGCGGCACTGCGGTACGGAAGGAATCGGACTCGTGATCACGGTTTGGCTGCCCGAGAAGGAATCGGAATCACTCATGGGCGGACTCCCGGAGGGATTCCGCGCCGATGTGTGGACCGGCGGCCCCGACTTCCCGGAGTCGGCGGACACGGTGGAGGTCATCGTCCCGCCTTTCGACGTCGCCGACGAGGAACTGGCCCGGCTCGCCGGACTGCCCCGGCTGAAGCTGGTGCAGCTGGAGTCCGTGGGCGTGGGGTGGATCAGTCCCTTCGTGCCGGAGGGGGTCACCCTGTGCAACGCACGGGGTGCGTACGACGGGGCAGTCGCCGAGTGGGTGGTCGGTGTCGTGCTGGCCCACCTGCGGCAACTGCCGAGGTTCGAGCAGGCCAGGCGCGAAGGACGGTGGGACTACGCCCGGACCGACACCCTGGAGGGCAAGTCCGTGCTGATCGTCGGGCACGGTTCGATCGGCTCGGCGCTGGCCCGGATGCTGGCCGGGTTCGACGTGCAGGTCGTCGGGGTGGCCCGCCGCGCCCGGCCGGGCGTGCACGGCGTCGACGAGCTGCCCGAACTGCTCCCCGAGGCGGACATCGTGGTGCTGCTGCTGCCGCTGACCCCCGCCACCTCCGGCCTGGTGGACGCCGCGTTCCTGGGCCGGATGCGCGACGGCGCCCTGCTCGTGAACGCCGGCCGCGGCGGCCTCGTGGACACCGGGGCACTGATCGAGGAGCTGCGCGACGGCCGCCTGTACGCGGCGCTCGACGTGACCGAGCCGGAGCCGCTGCCCGCCGGCCACCCGCTCTGGTCCGCCCCCGGACTGCTGCTGACACCGCATGTCGCGGGGTCGAACGGCACGCCCGCCGTCCGGGCCATGGCTCTCGCCAGGGCCCAGCTGGAGCGCTACGCGACCGGCGCGGACCTGGCCAACGTGATCGGCGCGGAGGGCTACTGACGGGCCGTGGGTGCCCGCTGCCCGGGCCGGGGCACCGGGCACCCACGGAGTCAGAGCCAGCCCGAGCGGACCAGCGCCTGCAGCTGCCCCTCGGCGGGAGCCGGCGGGTCCCCCTCCGGCGGGTTGCCGAGCTCACCCGCCCGGACCCGGTCGAGCAGCCTGCGGGTCGCGTCCACGATCTCGGGTGCGGCCCGGCGGAGTTCCGCCGCGTCGAGCGGACCGGCGGTGCCGGGGGCGACACCGCCCGCGCTCAGCAGTCCGTCCAGATCGGCCAGCCGGTCGCCGAGCCACCCCAGCGGGTCGGCGGAGAGCTCGCGGACGAACACCCGCTCACCCGGGTCCCAGCCGGTGAACACCGGGTGGTGGTGCGTGCGGTCGAAGCTGCCCGGCTTCCCGTCGACCGACTCCAGGAAGTCGGCACGCCAGAACGGCCGGTCCACCGCGACCGGGTAGGCCGCGTAGACGGAGTCCACCAGCGTGCCCTGTTCGACCGCCCGCAGCTCCAGGCGGACCCCGTGCTCGGGGCTCTCCTGCCCCTTGATCGGTTCGGGGTCGACGAAGTACAGATCCCCCACCACGACGCCCACCCTGTCGAAGGCAAACACGTACAGCATCCGCATTCCTCTCGCGTCATCATCCGACCCCGCGGGGCGAGCCGCCCGGCAGGGTCCCGCGTACCTGTGTCCGGCCTAGGCCGGTGAGCGCTCCGGGCCGTCCCGGGCCGCGGTCGCCGCGGGTGCCCTGCGCAGGCCGAACCACAGCAGGACCGCCACCGCCGAGGTCAGCAACGCCGGGGAGAAGCGCAGCAGGTGGTCGGGCAGCGAGACCGACCAGCCCAGCAGGAGGGACGACAACGCCGCCCCGCCCAGGATGAAGGCGCGCATCACCGCGTTGACCCGCCCCGCGAGTTCCTCCGGGATCGCGCGGAAGCGGTACTCGTTGGTGGTGACGTTCATCCCGCCCTCGCCCGCCATCAGGACGAAGAACCCGAGGACCACCACGGCCGGCCACGGGGCCAGCAGCACCGCGCAGGAGGCCGCGCAGACGGTGAACCAGAGGCCGATGCGGCGTTCCCGGGGCGCGGCGGTCCAGATCCGGCCGCCCAGCCACGCACCGAGCGCGCTGCCCCCGGCCCCCGCCGCGAGCACCGTGCCCGCCCAGCCGCTGGACCAGCCCCAGGTGCGGCTCGCGAGGACCAGGACGACGGTCGGCACCGCGCCCGCACCGAGGTTGTAGACCGAGAGCACCAGGGTGAGCCGCGGGACGCCGCGGATCCGCCGGAAGCTGCGCAGGCCCTCGCGCTGCTGGTGCAGGAAGCCGCGTTCGAGGGACGGTTTCGCGCCGCGCGGCAGGGCCAGCGCGACCAGCGCGGTGACCAGGAAGGTCGCCGCGTCGATCCACAGCGCCCAGTAGCCGCCGACGGCCGCCAGCACCCCGCCGGCGATCGCCGGTCCGGCGCAGCGGGCCAGCTGCGTGGTCGCCCCGTACCTGCTGTACGCCTCGGTCATCCGGTCGGCCGGCGCGAGGGCCGGCAGCAGGCCGAAGTCGCTGGTCAGGTTGGACGCCACGGTGGCGCACCCGGCCACGAGCAGGACCACCAGGACGAGCCCGACCTGGTGCGCCATCAGCAGCAGTGGCGTCAGCGCGACCAGCGCGCCCTGCACGAGCTCCGCGACGATGAAGACCCGGCGCCGCTCGTAGCCGTCGATCAGCGTGCCCACCAGCGGCGACGCGACGAAGGGCAGGTACTGCACGCCGAGGCTCAGGGTGGCCAGGACGGGTGAGCCCGTGCCGGCCAGGATCGTCCACGGCATCGCGAGCTGCAGGAAGGTGTCGCCGAGTTCGGACACCGACGCGGCGGAGGTCAGCAGCCAGAACCTGCGCCAGGACGTCTCCCGCGCGGGCGGCGGGTCCGGCGCCGCCGCCGTGCCCCGGGCCGCCCCGGCCTTCTCGGGCCCCGTGGTGCTCATTCGCTCTCTCCGTTCGTCACCGCCCGGCGCGGTCGCGCATCGGGGGTTCGTGCGGGCCCCGCCGCGTGGGTGGGTGCGCCCGCCCACGGACGCACCCACCGGCAGGTCAGCGCACGTGCTCGGCGATCGCGCGGGCGCAGTGCAGGGACTCGCTGTGGGTGGTGTCGACCTCGACGTCGTAGACGACGCCCTTGTGCACGGTCTCGGCCTGCCCGGCCGCCATCCCGGGCACCCGGTCGCCCCGGGCCGTCTCGCGGGCCGCGGCGGTCTCCGGATCGCAGTGCACCCCCACCCAGAGCACCTCCAGGCCGTCGAGGTGGGCGCGCAGGCGCTCCTGGTCGGTCCGGCCGCCCAGGAAGACGTCGTCGATGATGATCCGGGCGCCCGCCCGGGCCATCGCGGCCACGCCCGTGGTCCAGGCGGTCTCGATCTCGCGCCAGCCCTCGCCGAGGATGACCTCGCCCTGCTGCCCGAACGCGACGCCGGAGCCCGAGTCGGTCAACGACGGGGGCAGCCGGTCGATCAGGTCGTCCACGCCGAGGTTGATCCAGGGCAGCGGCAGGATCACCTTGAGGCAGCGGGAGATCCCGGACTTCCCGGAGCTGGATCCACCGTTCAACACAATCACTTGAGTACTCACGTGACGAACTCGCCTTTCAGGGTTGTGCGTTTCATCGTCGGACGGGCCGGCCCGCTCGGCGGCGCCGGGCGGCGGCCATGGGTCACAGTGCCAGGCTCTGCCCGGGGGCGTCCGTCAACTCACCCAGGATCGCCAGGTATTCGGTGAGAAGCCGGTCCGCGGTCGGCTGTTCCAGGACATCGGTGCTGTACGGGAGCACCACCAGCAGTTCGTCCGCGACCTCGTTGACCTCGATCGTCAGGTCGGCCTTGGCGGTTCCGTTGTCCACCAGCCATGGCACGGCCCTGGTCCCGGTGAGCCGGGCGTGCGGGCGCAGCGGCCCTTGGTAGGCCAGCACCACCTGGACCAGGGGCTGGCCGGAGGCACCGGCCCTGGCGCCGAGGGCCCGCACCACGTCGTTGAACGCGACGTGCTGGTGCTCCAGCGCCTCCTGGACCTGGCCGTCGAGGGCCGCCAGCAGCCGCAGCGGGACGAGGTCGCCGTCGAGGGTCACCCGGACGGCCACGGTGTTGGTGAAGAAGCCGACGACCTCCTCGGACCCCTGGTTCGGACGCCCGGAGATGGGCGACCCGATGAGCACGTCACGCTGCCCGGTGTGCCGGGACACCAGGGCGGCCAGCGCGAGCAGGCAGACGGCGTACGGTGTGCTGCCCGAACGGCCGGCCAACTCCTCCACGGCCCGGCGCAGTTCCGGGCCGGTGCGCCGGCTCGGCCGGGCGCCGAGGTAGCTGAACGCGGGTGGCCGGGGCAGGTCGGCGGGTAGCCGGAGTTCGGTCGGCGCGCCGGTGAGCAGCTCGCGCCAGTGGCGCAGCCCCGCGGTGAGCGCGGGGTGCCCGGCGGTGGCGCGCTGCCAGAGCGCGTGGTCGCGCGGCCGCAGCGCCGTGTCCGGCAGCGGGGGAGGGGCGCCGCCCTCCCGGCGGGCGGCGTAGCAGCGGGCCAGGTCCTGGTCCAGCACGTCCTGGGAGAGGCCGTCGGCCACGGTGTGGTGGGTGACGAGCACCAGCACCCGTTCGTCGGGCGCCGTGCTGTACAGGACGGCCCTGAGCAGGGGAGCCCGGTCCAGGTCGAAGGGCTCGGCCCCCCGGGCCGCGGCGCGCCGGGCCGCCTCCGCGAGCGGGTCGGCCGACCCGGTGAGGTCCTCCTCGACGAGTTCGACGCGGACCTGCGGCGCGATGTCGACCCGCAGGTCGGCGCCGTCCAGGTGCAGGCTGCTGCGGAAGGCCTCGTGACGGTCGGTCAGGTCCTGGACGGCCTGCCGGAGGGCGGGCAGGTCGAGCGGGCCGCTCAGATGGAGGGCCGACGTCTCGTTGTAGGCGACGGAGGCGGCCGGTCTCAACCGGGCCTGCGTCCACACCCGCCGCTGGTGCAGCGAGGCGGGGTGGGAGGGCCCGGCGTCCGTCCGGGTGAGCGGGGGGAGCGCCGGCCGCGGCGAAGCGTCGGCGGACAGCAGGGCGGCGGTGCCGGCCAGCGTGCGCGTACCCAGCACCTCGCGCACGGTCAGGGCGACGCCGAGCTGCTCACGGATCCGGTGCTGCACGCGGATCGCCTGCAGCGAGGTGCCGCCCAGGGCGCGGAACCCGTCGTCCCGGCCCACCGGGGCGACGGACAGCACGTCCTCCCAGATCCGGGCGAGTTCCGTCTCGGCCCCGGCTGCCGGCGCCGTGAACCCGGCGCGGGCCCCGGCCCCCGGCAGGGGGCGGGTGCGCAGCGCGGCCAGGTCCACCTTGCCGTGCTGGTTGAGCGGGAGGCTGTCCAGCCGGACGACGAACGACGGGACCATGAGCGGCGGCAGCTCCCGGGCGAGCCGCGCGGGGAGTTCCTCCTCGATCCCCGGAGGGCCGACCACGAAGGCGACGAGCCGGGCGTCCGGTCCGTCCCCCTGGACGACCACCGCGCACGACCGCAGGCCGGGGTGGGCGGCCAGCACCGCCTCGACCTCGCCGCGTTCCACCCGGTGCCCGCGGACGTTCAACTGGCCGTCCACCCGGCCGAGGAAGTCCAGGTTGCCGTCGGGCAGCAGCCGCACCCGGTCACCGGTGCGGTAGAGCCGGGCGCCGGGGCGGTCGCTGAACGGATCGGGCGGGAACTGCCGCTCCGTCAGTTCCGGCAGCCCCCAGTAGCCGCGGGCCAGTCCGCGGCCGCCGACGTAGAGTTCGCCGGGTTGTCCCTCCGGTACCGGCCGCATCCGCTCGTCGAGGACGTGCAGCTCCCGGCCCGGCAGCGCCCGGCCGATCGGGGGTGCCTCGCCGGGGCGCCGCTCGTCCGAGGCGCTGGCCGCGACGGTCACCTCGGTGGGGCCGTAGAGGTTGACCAGCCGCCGGCCGCTGCCCCAGCGTTCGGCCGCCTGCGGCTGGCAGCGTTCGCCGATGTAGGCCAGGGTGTGCAGGTCGGGCAGGGGCGGTTCCTCCGCCAGTTCGGCGAGCAGGGCCGGTGGCAGCATCGCCCCGGTGACCCGCGCCTCGTGCAGGAACTTCACCAGGTCGGGCCCGGCGGTCTCGACCGTGGCGGGCGGGACGACGACGGTGCCGCCCGCGGCGAGTACCGCGTAGATGTCGAGCGCCTGGGTCTCCCAGGTCAGCGGGTAGAACTGCAGGAAGCGGGTGCCGGGGCCGAGCCGCAGGTAGGGGGCGATCATTCCCATGAACCAGGAGACGGACCCGTGTTCCGCCATGACGCCCTTCGGGCGGCCGGTGGTGCCCGAGGTGTAGGTGAGGAAGGCGAGGCGCCCCGGGTCGCCGGGGGGTAAGTCCGCGGCATCGTTGGGTAACTCGGTCTCGGCGCCGACGGGTTCGGGTCCGCGCGGGTCGTGCGGTACGGGCAGGCGGGCCAGGTCCTCGGCGGTCAGCAGCGGCGGGCCGCCCGAGGGCACGGCGGAGCGCGTCGCCCGGCTGGCCACCGCGAGCCGGGGGCGGACGTCGTCGAGGATCCAGCGCAGCCGGGCCTCGGGGTGCGCCGGATCCAGGGCCACGTAACTGCCGCCGGCCTTCAGGATGCCCAGCAGGACCACCACCATGGCGACGGAGCGCTCCAGGCACACCGCGACGACGGCGCCCGGTTCCACGCCCTGGGCGCGCAGCCGCCGCGCCGCGGCGTCGGACCGGTGCTCCAGCTCGGCGAAGTCGAGGTGGTCGGTGCCGTCCTCGACGGCGGGGAGGCCGGGATTCGCCCTGGCCCGTTCGGTTATCAGGCCGTGAATGGTTCGGCGGCTCATTTGCGAGATTCCACGGTTGGTTCTTTCCTCTGCAATGTGCGCGGACTGCACCACGGATCGCGAGACATCGGGCGCATCGGAAGAAATGACGAAAGGACGCATGACCGGCCCGTAACGGCGGAATCAGTCGGAACCGGACACGGCCGGCAGGAGGCGAAGGACCACGGTGGTGAATAGTCCACGGCGCTGCGGCAGGTGCACGCACGGTGTGGGCGGCCGAAGGCCTGCGCCACGCACCTTCACGCGCCGGCGGGGGTCACACCGACACGGGACAGGGAATAACCGGACAGGATCGGGCGGCAACGGACAGTCCGGGTGAATTCGTTCCGGCCTTCACAGAACATCCTCCGTTCGATGCCATTGATAGCCCTGTCCACTGCCTACCGGACGGAGTGTAGATTGGGCCCGTGCGGGTGGCAAGCATTGGCCGGTGGCATGGTCGCCCGGCCTGGCCGGGTGAGGAAGTCCCTTGCGCCGTCGCTGGATTGTCTGCTTTGATGTTGAACATCGGGAGCAGGCCCTTGACGCTTGGGAGTCATTGTGCACGGCAGTTGTCGAGCTTGACTCGGATTGTGCCGTTCGCACTCGCGCTGTCGCGCACCCCGGTATCCCAGTAACGCCGCCGCCTCGTCGGGCCGGCGGTCGGTTCCGGCCATCCTGAGCTGCGGAAACCCGTTCACGTCGTCCCGGGGAGAGAGCCGTCCGGATTCGGTGCACGCCGCCGGATTCCCGTCGGCCGCCGCCCGCCGGCCCGGCCGTCCCGAATTCGGACGGCCGCCCCTCGGACGCAGTTGTGGAGCCAAAGGAGGAGCCTGGTGAATCAGGTACGAGAACTGCCGTTACCTCAGGACACATTACCGTTACCTCAGGACACATTAGGGGAAGGCGACCCGGGCGGGGGTATCGGGTCCCTCCGCGCCGTGACGGTCACCCTGACGGACGCGGAAAGGGCCGCGGCCCACGAGGAATTCGCCGCGAGCGCCCGGGCGGTGAAGTCCCGGGAACTGGACGACGAGGAGCTGCTCACCGCAGCCGAACTCGCCGGGAACATCCTGCCGAACCGGGTGTTGCAGGCCCTGCGCCAGTTCCGCCGGCACGGGAACGAGGCGGGGGTCGTTCTCCTGCGGAACATGCCGACCGACATCGCCATTCCGGGCACTCCGGTCGACGGCTTCCTGCCGCACTGGGACGGGCTCCCGGTGGTGACCTTCGCCCAGCTCGCGGTCGCCTCGGTCGTGGGCGATGTCATCGCCTACGCCGACGAGAAGGCGGGGCGGATCGTGCAGGACGTCGTCCCGGTCGAGGGCGCCGAGGGGCGGCAGGAGAATTCGGGAACGGTGTATCTCGAACTCCACACCGAGGACGGATTCCACCCGTACAAACCGGACTTCATCACGCTGGTGTGCCTGCGCCCCGACATCGAGGGCCGGGCCCGCACCGTCGTCGGGGCAGCGGCCCAGGCCCTCCCGCTGCTCTCGGAGCGGACCACGGCGCTGCTGCGCGAACCGCTCTTCCGCCTCCGGGTGAGCAGCTCGTTCGGGGACGGCAGCACCGAACTCCGGACCGACCCGCTGCCGGTGCTGTCGGGTGCGGCCACCGCCCCGGAACTGCTCGCCGACTTCCACGCCATGGAGCCCCTGAACGACGAGGCCCGGACGGCACTGGACGCGCTGAAGTCGGCGTTCCTCGCCACGCTGCGGGGCGCCGTCCTGGACGTCGGCGACATCCTGGTCGTCGACAACCGCGCCGCCATCCACGGACGTTCGCCGTTCGCCGCCCGCTTCGACGGGACGGACCGGTGGCTCAGACGCTGTTTCGCCGTCCTGGACATCCGCCGCTCGCGGGCCGCCCGCGCCCCGGGCTCGCGGGTCTGCGCACCGCTGGCGACCATCGGGCTCTCCGCCGCTCCGGCCGGCTTCACCCCCACGACCCGAATCGAGGACCAGCCGTGACCCGGTTCATCACCAGTCTGGAGGAGCTCGCCGAGCACCCGCCGCGCCATCTGATCCTGCTCTACTCCGGTGGGGTGGACGGCACCTACCTGCTGCAGAAGCTGCAGGAACTGGGCACCACCGTGACGGCGTTGAACGTCCGGATCGGGGACCGGGAGCCCTCGGCCGCGGCCGCCGCGCAGGCCCGCCTGTTCGGTGCGCGGTTCGTCGAGGTGGACGTGACGGACCGGTTCTTCGCCGAGTTCGCCCCCGCGGCCGTGCACGCGGACGCCCTGTACCAGGACCAGTTCCCGGTCGGGTCCACGCTCACCCGGCCGCTGATGGCGCAGACCGCGGTGCGGGTGGCCCGCGAGCACGGCGGTGACGTGATCGGCCACACCGCCACCTACATGCAGAACAGCGCGATCCGGCTCAGCGGGTCCGTCGCCGCGCTCGACCCGGGGATCGGCGTCGCCGCGCCGTTCCTGGGGTCCGACCTGCCGAGGGAGGTGAAGCTCGCCGCCCTGCGGGGCGTCGGCATCTCGTTCCCCGAGGGCATCCACAGCATCGACGCCAATCCCTGGGCCCGCGTCATCGAGTGCGGGTCACTGGAGAGTCCGGAGAACCTCCTGGACGAGAGCGTGTTCCGCTGGACCCGCAGCGTGGACGAGGCGCCCGACGAGCCGGTGGAGATCGTCCTCACCTTCGAGGCCGGCCTGCCGGTCGCCCTCGACGGCGAGCCCGTCGCCTTCGGCGACCTGGTGGACCGGTTGAACACGCTCGCCGGGGAGCACGGGGTCGGCCGGTCCTCGGGCCTGGAGGACACACCGTTCGGCGTGAAGAACCACGAGGTCCGCGAGGCCCCCGCCGCCACCGTCGTCATCAAGGCGCACCAGGTCCTGGCCAACGCGGTGTACACGGCCCCGGAGCACGCCGTGCGCGCCGGCATCGCCCGGGAGTGGACCGGCACGGTGGTCCAGGGCGGGTGGTTCAGCCTGCTCGGGGAGAGCCTGGCGAAGTGCCTGGCCGACCTGGACCGGCCGCTCGGCGGAACGGTGCGGCTGCGGCTGCACAAGGGGACGGTCACCGTGCTCAGCGTCTCCGCGCCGAACGGGCTCTACTACACGCGGCTCGGCAAGGGCTTCCACGAGTCGATGCACGCGTACTCCTACACACCGTGGTTGACACTGACCACCCTGCCCAGCCGACTGCGGCGGTTCGGAGACCCGGAATGAGCGACGGCAAGAGGGACTTGGTCGACCTTTCGCACGTGGTGCGGGAGGGCATGACCACCTACCCCGGGCTGCCCGGGCCGGTGATCGAGGACCACCTGTCGCGGGCGGACTCCCGCGGGAGGTACGCCCCGGGGACGGAGTTCCAGATCGGGCGCATCACCCTGGTGGCGAACACCGGGACGTACGTCGACGTCCCGTTCCACCGTTTCGACGGCGGGGCCGACCTCTCCGAGGTGCCGCTGGCGCGGTTCGTCGACCTGGAGGGCCTGGGGCTCTCCGTCCCCGCCGGGAGCCCGAGGGGCATCGGCCCGGAGGCCTTCGAGGGGTTCGAGGTCACCGACCGCGCCGTGCTCGTGCACACCGGATGGGACCGGCACTGGGGCAGCCCGTCGTACGGCGGGGCCGACCACCCGTTCCTGACCGCGGAGGCCGTCGACTGGCTGGTGGCGCGCCGCCCCGCGGTGGTGGGCATCGACTCGGTCAACATCGACGACCTCGCCGACCTGACGCGGCCCGCGCACACCGGCCTGCTCGCCGCCGGCATCCCCGTGGTCGAGCACCTGAGCGGGCTCGGCCAGGTGACCGGCCGCCGGTTCAGGTTCCACGCCGCCCCGCTCGCCGTCGCCGGCATGGGCACCTTCTCGGTGCGGGCGTACGCACTCGTCGACGCCCCCGTCGACGGACAGGGCTGAGGTGCCGACCGCGAGCGCAGGAATTCCCCTTCTACGGAGGTCGTGGACATGGAGAAGTACCACCTGGACGCCCAGGCCAACAACGAGATCGACGACCTCGTACGGGAGTTGACCCGCGAGGTGGCGAGCGTCCACGACGCGGACTTCCACCGGAAGGCCGCCGTGGCCGCGCACGAGCTTCCCCGGGAGCTCCGGGAGACGCTCGTCGAGTTCCGGCTGACCGAGCCGTCGGGGGCCTTCCTGCTGTCCGGCATCCGGGTCGGCGACGACCTGGGCCCCACCCCCGCGCACTGGTACCCGCCGGAGGGGGAGGTGTCGGCCGCGCTCCGGGAGGAGGTCGTCTTCGCCCTGTGCGCGCAGCTCCTCGGCGACCCCTTCGGCTACGCGACCCTGCACGGCGGGCTGCTGATGCACAACATCGTGCCCATCAAGGGCCACGAGAAGGAGCAGATCTCCTCCGGGTCGGCGGAACTGCTGGAGTGGCACACCGAGGAGGCCTTCCACGCCCACCGCGCGGACTACACCGCGCTGATGTGCCTGCGCAATCCCCACGAAGGCCCCACCACGTACGCCGAGATCGCCGATCTCCGGATCGACGAGGCGGACCGGGAGATCCTCCGGCAGCCGCTGTTCGCCACCCGGCCGAGCGGCTCGCACTCCGCCGAGCGCAACGCCCATGACGGCAACCCGCCGGGCGGGCAGCACGACCGCGCGCGGAAGGCCTTCGACGGCATCGAGCAGATCCACCGCGAACCGGTGGTCCAGAGCGTGCTGTCCGGTGACGAGGCCGAGCCCTACCTGTGCCTGGACCCCGACTGCATGACGCCCCTCAACGAGGAGGCCGCCGGAGCCCTGGAACGGCTGTGCGGCGAGGTCAACCGCACGATCCGGGACGTCCCCCTGGCGCCCGGCGACATCCTGTTCCTCGACAACAGCAAGGCGATCCACGGCCGGAAGGCCTTCCGGGCCGACTTCGACGGCGGCGACCGCTGGCTCAAGCGCATGAACATCACCCGTGACCTGCGCCGCTCGCGCTCCCGCCGGCTCTCGGCCAACGGTCGGATCATCTACTAGCCCCGGTCCGGCGCCGGCCCACTGACACCTCCGGTGCACACGTTCGGCAAGTCGAAAGAGGGTTTCTTCGTGAAAGTGCCTGCCTTCGTCACCCAACTCCTCGGGCGGCGCGGCGACCTGGTGGCGCTGGAGTCGGGAACGCAGAGCTGGTCGTATGCGGAACTCGACGAGGCCACCCGGGAGCGCGCGGCGCAACTGCGCCGGATCTGCCCGGACGGCGGCCGGGTCGTCCTGGTGGGGGAGCACACCGCCGAGGCCGTGATCTGGGCGCTGGCGGTGCTCCGCTCGGGGCTCGTCCACACCCCGCTCAACCCCAACCTGCCGGTGGAGCGCCTCCGGGAGGCGATCCGCGTCGCGGCCCCCCGCCTCGTCCTCTGCTGCACTGCGGACTCGCTCGGAGCACTCCGGGCGGCCGGCCGGGAGGACGGCCTCGCGGTCCGCGTGCTGGGCGCCGAGGAGATCGCGTCCGCTGCCGCGGCGGCTGGCGGCGCCACCGGCGGCACGCCCTCCTCGGAGGTGGCGTACTCGATCTTCACCTCGGGCTCCACCGGCCTGCCCAAGCTCGTGAACGTGGGCCATGCCGGTGTCGAGAACCTGTGCCGGGACCAGAGCCGCCTGTTCGGGGTGAAGCCCGGCAGCCGGGTGCTCCAGTTCTCCTCCCTGTCCTTCGACGCCTCCATCGCCGAGATCCTGGTGGCCCTGTACGCGGGCGCGCGACTGGTGGTGCCGCCCCGTGAGAACGGCTCCTGGCTCAGCGCGGTCGGCCGGTACCTGCGGGACCACGGCTGCGACGTCATCACGCTGCCGCCGTCCGTCTACGCCCGGCTGGACGACGAGGCGCGCAAGGCGATCGGCACGGTCGTCTTCGCCGGGGAGGCGCTGTACGAGGGGGAGTTCCGCGCCGCATCCCGCTACAGCCGGGTGCTGAACGCCTACGGCCCCACCGAGGGCACCGTGTGCTTCAGCGTCGCGGAACTCTCCCGCTTCTCCGCCTCGGTCGGCCGCCCGATCGAGGGCTGGACGGCCCGGGTGTACGACACCGACACCGCACCGGGCGGCTACGCGGCCTCGGGGCGGGGCGAACTCGTCCTCGTCGGTCCGGGGGTGGCACTCGGCTACGAGGGGTCGTCCGCAGCGTCCCCCGACGGCGCGGGCCCGTTCACCACCGTCGACGGTGCACCGGCCTACCACACCGGTGACGAGGTCGAACTCCGGGACGGCGAGGTGTTCTACCTGGGCAGACTCGACGAACAGGTCAAGCGGCTCGGCCACCGGATCGGCCTGGGCGAACTGGCCGGCCGGATCGCCGGGCTGCTGGACACCTCGGCCGTGCTCCTGGAGGACGGCACCTCGCTGGTACTCGCGCACACCGCCACCGCCGAGCACGAGGGCGGACCGAAGGCGTACCTGCGCCGGCAGCTGCCGCCCTGGGAGGTGCCGGACGTCCTGTTCGCCCTCCCCGAACTGCCGCTCACGGACAACGGCAAGACGGACCGGGCGGCCGTGCTGGCCCTCGTACGGCAGGCGGCGGAGCGCGCGTCGGCCGGTGCCGACGGGCCGACCCCGGGCGCGGGAGCGGACCCCGACGACCTGGCCGTCGTCCACGCCGTCGTGGCCGGCGTCCTGGGCACCGCGATCGAGCCCGCCACCTCGGTCTTCGACGCGGGCGGGGACTCGCTCGCGCTCGTGCGGATCCAGGTCGAGCTGAGCAGGATCTACGGCAAGGACACCGTCCAGGCCGTCTTCGACCTGCTCAACTACGACTTCAGCGTCGCCGACTTCATCACCGGCCTGCGCGGCCGGTCCGGGGCCGCCGGCGGCACGGGGCCGGCCGCGCCGCCGGCGCACGACCCCGTCCCGGGCGTGTTCGCCGCCGTCGCCGCGGAGCTGGCCGGACTCCCGGCGGAGCTCGACGCCCTGCGCCCGGCCCCCGCGGGCGACGGCGAGCAGCCCCGGGGCGTCACCCTCACCGGTGCGGGCGGCTTCATCGGCGGCCACGTCCTGGACCGCCTCCTGGGCGCGGGGCGCCACCTCACCGTCCTCACCACCAGCGACCCGGCGGAGCTGGTGTCCCGGCACCGTGCCCGCTTCGGGCGCGCCGCCGCCGACTACGCCGACGTCGAGTTCCTCGGCTACGGGGACGCCGACCTGCTCGCCCGGGACGCCGCCGGCGGGGCCGGCCGGCGCTGGGGCCCGGTGGTGCA
Source organism: Kitasatospora sp. NPDC057223 (assembly GCF_042669755.1). Classification (NCBI taxonomy): domain Bacteria; kingdom Bacillati; phylum Actinomycetota; class Actinomycetes; order Kitasatosporales; family Streptomycetaceae; genus Kitasatospora; species Kitasatospora sp. NPDC057223. The sequence goes on from NZ_JBHUWW010000011.1 coordinate 34,394, forward strand.
CTGCGGCTTCGAGGTCAACCACCTGCTGCCGCTGGAGCGTCAGCTGAACGGGAGCATCGCCTCCACCCGCACCCTGCTGCGCGCGGCCGCCGCGCTGGACTCGCCACGGTTCGTGTTCCTGTCCGCCGCCTCCGTCGGCGCCCGGTTCCTGCCGTTCACCGAGGACGCGCTGGCCGCCGTCGGGGACCCGTACTCGCAGGCGAAGTTCGTCGCCGAGGGGTATCTCGGGGCGCTCGGGGGCGAACGCTGCACGGTCGACCTGGTACGCGCCGGCCTGGTCTACGGGCACACCGGCGGCGACCACGCCTTCCTGGAACGGGACGTGTTCGCCCAGCTGCTGCGACTGTCGCTGCGCCACGGCGTGCTTCCCCGGCTGGAGGGCCTGGTGCCGGTCTGCCACGTCGCCGACGTGGTGACGGCGCTGCTGACGGCGGCCGGCTCGCAGGGCGCGGCCGAGACCTCCGTGCTGGTGCAGCGCACCTACGGCGTCGAGGAGCTGCGCGCCGAGCTGGGCCTCGCGCCGGACCGGGTGGTCGGCCCGCAGGAGTGGCTGGCGACCGTCACGGAGGCGGGCGGCGCGGACCTGCCCCTGCTGGCGGCGCTCCGCCAGTGGCTCGGCCCGGCGGGCTGGAGCGAAGAGGTCCGCAGCACGGACCGGCCGATCGTCCGGGAACTCCGGCAGAACCACCTTGGGAGCTGACATGGCCTTACCGCCGCTGGTGTCCTTGAAGCGCAACGTCATCGCGGAGCCCGCCGTGGCCGGGTGGTACGCCTGGTCCTACCTGCTGCCCCCGTTCACCCTCGCGAAGTACCTCAAGGGCCACTACCGGAACATCGTCGAGTCCTACCTGGAGGAGCCCGAGGCCCATCGCACGGCGCTCGAACAGGCCCGCTTCCAGGGCGGCCCCTTCGTGCACGGTCGCGAGGGCTCCTACGAGCGGATCCGCGACTGGTACGAGTCGGTCTCCGGGCAGTACGCCCGGCTCTACGAACTCGCGGACGCCATCGACGAGTTGGAGCAGAAGATCCTGCCGGGTCTGGACGGCGCCTCGATGGAGCCGGTGTACCGCGAGCTGCCCGAGCCGCTCGCAGGGCGGGTGGAGCTGTTCTACAACCGGGACAACCGCACCCCCGACTACCGTTTCATCGAGCCGCTGTTCTACGCGTCCCCGTACTTCGATCCGGGGCTGCAGCAGGTCCGGTTCTCCACCATCGAGCAGGACGCCAGGGAGTTCGCCCTCACGACACCGGTCCTGGAGTACACCCCCGAGCAGGTGCTGGTGACCGTTCCGCTGGCCTCGCCGCTGCTCGACCGGGTGTTCGCCGGCGGGCTCAGCCCCCAGGAACTGGACGGGCTCACCGCGGACCTCGGCCTCGCCGGGGAGCGCGCGGAGACCTTCAAGGGCTTCTTCGAGGAGACGCCGGAACCGGCGGCCGCCGCCCCGCAGGACGCGCCGGACACCGTCGAGTACGTCGGCCACGCCTGCGTGTTCGTGCGCCACCGCGGCACCACCTTCCTGGTCGACCCGGTGGTCAGCTACAGCGGGTACTCGCACGAGAGCGACGGGCGGTTCACCCTCGACGACCTGCCCGAGCGGATCGACCACGTGCTGATCACCCACAATCACCAGGACCACATGCTCCTGGAGACACTGCTCAGGATCCGGCACCGGGTGGGCCGGGTCGTCGTCGCGAAGTCCGCCGGCGCCAGCCTCGTCGACCCGGGCCTCACCCGGATCCTCGGCGCGCTCGGGTTCCGGGACGTCGTGGAACTCGACGACCTGGACACCCTGGAGACCCCCGGCGGCACCATCACCGCCCTGCCCTTCCTCGGCGAGCACGGCGACATCCGGATCCGCACCAAGTGCGGCTGGCTGCTCGACCTGGACGGCACCCGCATCCTGTTCGCCGCGGACTCCACCAACATCTCCCCCCAGCTGTACGCGCAGGTCACCGCGACCGTGGGCCAGGTGGACACGGTGTTCATCGGGATGGAGAGCGTGGGGGCCCCGGTCAGCTGGCTCTACGGGCCGCTCTTCCCGGAGCGGCTGGAGCGCAGGCTCGACGCGGGCCGCCGCCTCAAGGGCAGCAACTTCGAGCAGGCGGCGGCGATCGTCGACACGCTCCGGGCCCGCACGGTCTACGTGTACGCGATGGGGCAGGAACCCTGGCTGGGCGCGGTGATGTGCGTCGAGTACGACGAGAAGCACCCGGCCATGATCGACAGCGACAGGCTGGTGGCCTACGTGCGGGAGCGCGGAGGCACGTCCAAGCGGCTGTTCCTCCAGGAGTCGATCGCGGTCCGCCCGTGAGCCCCGGCCCCGGTCCGGCCGCCCCGGCGCGCACCGGGCAGCACATCGTCCACGTCGGCTTCCACGCCTCCGACGCGCACGCGGTCGACTTCGACGCCGACCTCGTGACCGCCGTCATGCCGCGTGCGAGCGCCGCCCGGCTGCCCGGGGAACTCGCCGCCCGTTTCGCCCGGATCGCGCTGCTCGACCTCCCGGACACCGACGACCTGGACACCTACGACCACGCCTTCGAGCGCATCCGCGAGCTCGTCGACGCGCTGGCCGCCGAATTCGGACCGCCGGCCGCGGTCGTCGGGATGTACGAGCACACCACGCTGCCGGCCGCGCGGCTGCGCGAGCACCTCGGGATCCGCGGTACGACCGTGCGCACGGCGCTGCTGTGCCGGGACAAGGTGCCGATGAAGGAGGCGGTGGCCGCCGCCGGCGTGCCCGTACCGCGCTTCCTGCCCGTCGGCCCCCGGACGGGGCAGGCCGAACTGGCGGACTTCGCGGCCCGGACCGAGGGCCGGATCGTGCTCAAACCGCGCAGCCAGGCCGCCAGCAGGGGCGTGCGCGTCCTCGACGACGCCGCCGCCCTGCTGGAGCTCGCAGCCGCGGGCGCGCTGGAGGCGGGCTACCAGGCCGAGGAGTTCGTCGCGGGCTCCATCCACCACATCGACGCCGTCGTCCGGGACGGCGCCATGCGCTGGTTCTGCGCCTCGCGCTACCTCGACAGCTGCTTCGACTTCCAGTACGGGGACGCACCGCTGGCCGCCGTCACCGCGGACGACCCGGCCCTGGTGTCTCGCATCCGCGCCTTCACCGCGTCGGTGCTGGAGCCCCTGGGGCTGCGGGACAGCGTGATCCACCTCGAACTGTTCCACACCCCCGACGACGAGCTGGTCTTCCTGGAGATCGGCAACCGCTTCGGCGGCGCCGGCGTCCCCTGGCACCAGCGCACCGCCTTCGGCGTCGACCTGGTCCGGGAGGCGGTGCTCGCCTGCCTGGGCAGGCCCTCGGAGCTGCGTACCCCCACCACCATGCTCGACCACCCGGACTCCTCCGGCTGGCTGTACGTACCGCTGGCCGTGAAGGAGCCCCAGGTGGTCACCCGGGTCACCGGGCTCGGTGAACTCCCCGGTTCGATCCTGGACAGCAGCACCCCCGCCGTCGGCGACGTACTGCGGGCCGGCGAGGACGTCTGGCCCAACGCCGGCCGGTTCCTGGTCGGCGGCCGGAGCTCGGCCGAGGTCGAGCAGGCCATGACGCAGATCATCGCCACCTACGCCGTCACCACCGCTCCCGTGGCCGCCGCCCCACTCCCGGCGACCGCACCCGCCACCCGACCGAACTGACGGGCCCGCCGTTCGACCCGCGCCCGTGTCCGCCTACGAAGGGCAACTCCGTCATGCCGCTCCTTGACAGCATCCTCGACACCATCGGCCGCACACCCATCGTCAGGCTGAACCGCATCGCGCCCGAACACGTCACGATCTACGCGAAGGTCGAGTCCTTCAACCCCAGCGGCTCCGTGAAGGACCGCCTCGCGATCTCGGTCGTCCTCGACGCCGAGGCGCGGGGAGAGCTCAAACCCGGTGACACGATCGTGGAGTGCACCTCGGGCAACGTCGGCGTCGCGCTGGCGATGGTCGCGGCGGCCCGTGGCTACCGGTTCGTGGCGGTCATGGGCGACGACTTCTCGGTGGAGCGGCGCAAGCTCATCCGGGCGTACGGCGGCAAGGTCATCCTCTTCCCCGCCGTCGCCGAGGGCAGCGCCGGCGGCCGGGCCAGGGCGGACGAACTGGCCGAGAAGTACGGCTGGTTCCGCTCCCACCAGTTCGACAACCCCGCCAACCCGGCCTACCACCGGGAGACCACGGCCTCCGAGATCCTCGGCGACTTCGCCGGGAAGCGGCTGGACTACTTCGTCTCGGGGTTCGGCACCAGCGGGACCCTCACGGGCGTCGGCCAGATGCTCAAGCGCGCCCGGCCCCAGGTCCGCGTCGTGGCCTTCGAGCCGGACCGGGCCGCCGTGCTGGCCGGCCAGGAGTGGAAGCACCACCAGATCCAGGGGCTGGCCCCCAACTTCGTGCCCGGCGTGCTCGACCGGAGCGTGATCGACGAACTGCTCACCGTGGACGAGGTGGTGGCCCGCGACACGGCACGCCGGCTCGCGGCCGAGGAGGGGATCTTCACCGGGATCTCGGCCGGAGCCACCATGGCGACGGCCCTGCGCGTCGCGGAGACCGCCCCCGAGGGCTCGGTCCTGCTCGCCATGCTGCCGGACACCGGCGAACGCTACCTGTCCACCTTCCTGTTCGACGGAATGAACGAGGGGTCGGACGACGAATGGCTCGCCTCGCTGGACGAGGGCCACGGCGACGCCCGAACCTGAGGGGGAGCAGGCGCATGAGCGAATTCATCCCCCCCGCCACGCGCTTCGTCGACCTGCCCGACGGATTCCCGCTGAAGCGGGGCGGCGCACTGCACGGCGCCCGGATCGGCTACGAGGCCTACGGGCCGCTGGACGCCGCACACGACGTGATCCTGATCCTGACCGGCCTCTCGGCCGACGCACACCCCGCCTCGCACCCGGGCGACCCGCGCCCGGGGTGGTGGGAGGCGATGCTGGGGCCGGGCAGGCCCGTCGACACGGACCGGTGGTCCGTGATCTGCGTCAACTCGTTGGGGAGCTGCAAGGGATCCACCGGGCCGGCCTCCGTCGACCCGGGCACCGGTGAGCCCTACCGGCTGGAGTTCCCCGACCTGACCGTCGAGGACATCGCGGACGCCGCCGCGTACACGGTGCGCGCCCTGGGCGTCGAGCGCCTGGCCTGCGTGCTGGGCGCCTCCATGGGAGGGATGAGCTCGCTCGCCCTGCTCGCCCGCCACCCCGGGATCGCGCGGACCCACATCAACATCTCCGGGGCGGTGCACTCACTCCCGTTCTCCATCGCCATCCGCTCGTTGCAGCGCGAGGCGATCCGGCACGATCCGCACTGGAACCGGGGCCGGTACCACGGGGACCGGTTCCCGCTGCGCGGCATGCTCACCGCGCGCAAACTGGGCCTGGCCACCTACCGGTCGGCCCAGGAGTGGGACGACCGCTTCGGCCGGGCCCGGCTGACCGCCGGCCGCCGCCCGGGGACGGAACCGTTCGGCATGGAGTTCGAGGTGGAGAGCTACCTGGAGTTCCACGCCCGCCGCTTCGTGCACGAATTCGACCCCAACAGCTACCTCTACCTCAGCCACTCCATCGACCAGTTCGACCTCGGCGAGTCCTGTGGCAGCACCCCGGACGCCGTCCTGTCCGCGGTGCAGCTCGACAGCGCGCTGGTGATGGGAGTGGAGACGGACATCCTGTTCCCCCTGAAACAGCAGCGGCAGATCGCCGAGGGGCTGCGCGCCGGTGGCACCGACGTGCACTTCACCGCCCTGGAGTCGGCGCAGGGCCACGACGCGTTCCTCGTCGACACCGACCGTTTCGGCCCGCCCATCGCCAAGTTCCTCTCAGCGGGATGCGACTAGCCGGCGTGTCCGGGCCCGGCCGGCGCGTCCGGCCGGGCCGCCGTCGGCGGGAACACGCTGCCCTGGTGGCCGGAAAGCACCGGACACCAGGCAGACTCGTGTGGAGCAGTTCCGTTCCTGAGAGGACCACGCATGATCACGTTGACGAAGGAAGACGGCCCGGCGGACCTGGACGGGGTGACCCACCTCTCCATCGGCGCGTCCTGGGACCCGACGGCCGGGAGCAGCGGCGGGCTGATGGGCAAGCTCCGGCAGAAGACCGGCACCGACCTCGACCTGATCGCCATCGCGATGCAGGGCTCGGAGCCGGTGCGGCTGGCCGGCCTCGACTCGCTGGACCCGCTGGGCAACGGCTCGCTGGTGCACAGCGGTGACAACCAGACCGGGCACGGGGACGGCGACGACGAGACGGTCACCGTCGAGTTCTCCCGGGTGCCCGCCAACATCACGGCCATCGTGTTCGTCGCGGCCGCGTACAAGAAGCGCAGCGCGTTCCAGAACGCGCGGAACATCAGCTTCAAGGTGTACGACGCGACGGGCGGGAGCGTCCAGCAGGTCGCCGACATCTGGCCGAGCCTGCTCACCAACGACAACGGCTGCGCCGTGGCGAAGGCGGTCCGGGTCGGCGCGGGCTGGAAGCTCCAGGTGATCAACGAGACCGGGAAGATCAAGCAGGGCGACGAGCGGGACCTGATGCGCTTCGCCGTCAGCAAGTAGCGCTCGCGGAGCAGGGCTCCCCAGGAGAGCGGTGCCGAGCCCGGTCCGGCGGGGTGACTGTCCGGCAGTCACCCCGCCGAGCGGCGCTGCCGGGCCTCGGGGGCGGCCGCGGACGGGCGCGGAGCAACTTCAAATGACGTTGGTTTTGTCAGATTCGAGCACTGGTCGACTAATAGGCAAAACGGACTGACCGCTTCTTCCCGCGCTCCCTACCGTGGTGAGCGGCGCAGGCTGACCTTCTGTCAGCCTGCCTGTCGCCTTGAGGTGGAGAACCAGTGCTGAAAAGCCTCCGTCCGCCCGTTCCGACCCGCCTGCTGCGCGCCGTCACGGCCGCCGCCCTGACCGCCACCCTCCTCTCGGGCCTGGGAGATCTGGCCCCCGGAGCCGCCGCCGCCCCCGCGGACACCACGACCGCCCCGAGCGGGACGTCCACGCTGGCGAAGAGCGCCCAGAACGTCACCCACCCCGGCGCGAGCCCGGCGGACCACGGGGACACCGTCAACTGGGTCGTCCGGTACGACAACGCCGCCACCGGTGGCGCCGCCGCGCCGGCGGTGCTCACCGACCCGGTCACCGGCGCCGGAAGCGCCCAGAGCTACCTGCCCGGATCGCTGCACGCCCCACCCGGCTGGACCCCGTCCTGGTCGACCGACGGGACGTCCTTCGGCGCCGTCGACCCGGGCGCGGCGACCAAGGCCGTCCGGGCCGAGAACCCGGTCGCGCGGCCCGGCGGCACCGGTCTCTCCGCGCCGCTGCTCGCACCCGTCCGCCCCACCGCGCAGTCCACCGGCGGTGACGGGTTCACCCCGGTCCTGTACCGGACGGCCTCCGGCGAGGTCGAGTCGTGGAACATCTACCACCACGCGGGGACGACCGCCCGCCAGGTCGTCTGCAGCAGCCTCTCGGCCGGGCAGCCCTGTACCGGCGGCCCCTGGCCCCGCCCGCTGAACACCACCCCCGGCCCGCTCGGCGCGGGCAACACCGGTGACATCGGCAGCCCGCTCACCCCCCAGTACGTGCTGGATCCCGGACGGCCGGGCGTGGTCTACTACCCCGCCGTCACCGCCGGCTCCGTCGGCGTCGGATGCCTCGACCTCGGGGCCCGCGCCAACTGCGGGTACTTCGCCCTGGCGAGCACCGCGGCCGCGCCCAGCACCGCCAACAACCTGGCCGGTCTCGTCGCCGTCGGCGGCAACCTCTACGGGGTGGCCAACACCGGGCAGGTGCTCTGCCTCGCCATCACCACCCGCACCCCCTGCGCCGGGCAGCCGTACGCCCCGGTCGTCACCCCCAACCACGACCTGCCCAACACGCCCGGCGCCCTCTACCTCGGCGCCCTGACCACCATCGGGGACAAGGTCTTCGCGTCCTCCTCCCCGCAGAACGGCTCCACCACCGCCGGCCCGCCGACCCTCGGCTGCTTCGACACCGCGACCCTGGCCGCCTGCACCGGCTGGAGCACCCCGCTCCCGGCCGGTCCCAACGCCGGCTACTACACCTACAACGCCTACACCTCGTACGACACCGCCGGACACCCCGACGGCGTCTGTACCACCACCGTCGGCGGGTCCACCCTGCTGACCACCTGCTATCGCCCGGACGGCTCGGCGCTCCCGGCCCCCGCCACCCTGGCGACGCTGGCCGGCGGCGTGCTGACCTTCAACCCGGAGACGGTCACCGACGGTGGCGGGACCCGCAGCTACTTCCCGGTCTGGGGCGGCGGAGTGCCCGGCGCGACCGTCTGCCACGACTGGACGCACGCCGCGCCGTGCGCCGGATTCCCCACCCCCGCCCTCCACCCCGGGGTCAACGGCGGCAACACCCGCGACTACGGCTACAGCTACGACGCCACCACCCGCTGCCTGATCGGCCTCGGCGACGCCGGCGTCCTGTTCTCCCTCGACCCGGCGAGCGGCGCCACGCCGTGCGTGCACAGCGGCGCCGCCGTCACCCTCAAGCCCGCCGACTTCTACTGCGACGGCGCGCCCGGTCACGTGCAGGGCTACACCCAGGCGCGACTGACCGACATCGACCTCGCCAACGTCGACCTCGCGGCCTCCCGGGTCATCGTCACCGACCCCGACGGCAGCACCGTCGCCACGCCCGCGCTCAGCCCGGCCGGGACGGTGGACCTGTCGGCCGTCTCCGTCACGGCACACCCCGCCATCACCGTCACCGCCCAGCTGGTGCTCAACGGCGCCGGTGACTTCACCCCGGACAACCACCCCACCCTGGTGGTCGAGTACCGGGGCGACGCACCGCAGCTGTGCTTCCGGACCACCGTCACCACCGACTGCGCGACCGCCCAGATCTCCAACACCGCCACCGGCACGGACGCGACCGGCGCCCTCACCTCCAACACCGTCACCGTCCCCGTCGCACCCGGCGCCGGCTGCCGGCCCCAGGTGACCGTCAACAAGGAGATCTGCGCCTCCGACAACCCGCACAACTGCGGCCCCGGCGGCCCCGGCCCCTGGGCCAAGACCAGCCCGGTCGGGCTGCTGCGCCTGCTCGGCACCGCGTACTGGCGGATCACCGTCAGCAACGCCGGCCCGGTGGACGCGGCGGCGGTGAGCGTCAACGACGCCGTCACCCCGTCCTGCCGCAGCGCCGCCGGCACCTTCACGCTGGCGTCCGGGAGCAGCCGCCAGGTCTACTGCAACTCCTTCCTGCTGGCCCTGCCCATGAAGAACACCGCGTCGGCGAGCTTCGTCGCCGCGAACTCCCCGGCCGGCACCGCACCGACCACGAGCACGCCGTCCTCCGCGGTGGCCTGCTCCCTGCTGTGCATCCTGGCGGCGCCCGGCCGGGACTGACCCCTCGGCGCCCCTGACGCGGCCGGACCCGGGAACACCCCGGGCCCGGCCGTCCTGCTGCTGCGGCCCCGCACCGCACGGCCGCAGCCCGGCAGGCACGCGTTCCCATGAGAGGCTGGACGCCATGGGTGGGGCGACGAACGACCGGGCCGCACGGGACTTCCTGGCGACACTTCGCGTCGGTGACCTGTGCAGCGGAACCGCGGCGGAGGTCGACGGAGTCCGAGGAGTGGCGGTGACCCTGGACGGGTTCCCCGCGCGCCCGCTGGGCGCGGTCGGCCCCCTGGACCTGTCCCGGCGCCGGTATCCGGCCGAGGCCGTTCAGGCCGGCCGACGGATCACCGCGCAGGTGACCGCCGTTGATCTGAACGAGGGTCGGGTGCAACTGTCGATGGCGGCTGCCGAGAACCCGGAGCTCTGGGCGTTTCTCGAACCCCTGTGGCGCGGCGCGATCCTTTCCGGCAGGGTCGCGGCGATCGAGCGCTTCGGCGTGTTCGTGGCGCTGGACGAGGGCCCCGCTCACCCGGTCTTCCCCGGCGTCGGGTTCATCACCTACCCCGAGCTCTCGTGGCGGCGTTTCGAGGCGGCAACGGACGTCGTCCGGGTCGGACGGCGTGTCACCTGCGAGTTCCTCCAGTTCGACACGTGGAACGGCGAGGCCAGGCTGTCCCTGCGAGCGATGCAGCCCGATCCCTTCCAGGCCTTCGCGGACGGCGTCCAGGCCGGGCAGATCCTGCACGGGCAGGTCACCACGTTGGCGCCCTTCGGCGCCTTCGTCCAGGTCGCCGACGGGGTGGAGGGGTTGGTCCGCCTTCGGGAGCTCGCCGCGCACCCCGTGCGGTCACCGGCGGAAGCCGTCCGGGCGGGCGATGCGGTCTCGGTCGCCGTCATCGACGTTGACCGACAGCGACGCAGGCTGCTCCTCTCCCGGCGACTGGCCCTGCCCGAATCCGGTTGAGGCCCGGTGGCGGCCCCGCACCGCACGGTTCCGGCCAGCGGGGTGGCCGCCGTCGGCTGTGGCCGGACGGGCGGGGGGCCAGTGGTGGGGTGTGCGGCCACTGCCCGGGGGGACGGCGTGGCCGGGCGGTGGGGGAGGAGCGGCGGGCGGGAAGTGGTGGGGTGGGTGGGACGAGCCCGTGAACGGCCGACAACGGGTCTCCGGTTCATGCCGGGGGTCTGGGCCACGAGGTGGCGCACTCCTACGATGTGAGGCGCGGTCGGGCCTGACCCCCGACAGTGCCGGCCGACGCCGGACCGCACCGGACGCTCCGCGCGAACCGGTCCGTCCCGTCGGCCGCGGGCCGCCCGGGCACCGGGCGCGGGCCCGCAGCGCAGGCTGTACAGCACAGGCCGCACACCCGTCCTCACCACCCAGGGGGTACGCCCATGCACGCCCGCACCGTCGCACCGCAGATCAGACCCGTCCGCGCCGTTCTGCTCGTCCTGACCATGCTGGCCGCCCTGGTGGCCGTGGCACTGCCGGCCGCGGGCACCGCCCGTGCCGCCGTGCCGGACCGCTGGGGCTTCGCGTTCCTCGACAACCCGACCCCGCCGTCCGGGTACGTCCCCGATCTCACCCGGCAGTGGGGCAGTTGGCCGTCGCCGGCCGCCAATCCGGTGAAGGTCGACCAGCTCGCGCTCGGCTCGTACCTCGTGCACTTCCCGCTGATCGCCGGCCCCGGCGGCATCGCCCACGCCACCGCCGTGGGCCGGACGGGCAACTGGTGCCAGATCAAGGGCTGGTCCACGGCGGGCACCGGGCAGGACGTCGCGGTGAACTGCTACAAGCCCGGGGGCGCGCCCGACAACACCCTGTTCACCGTGCTCTACACCACGAGCAGCGGCACGCCCTCGCCCGCCGGGGGCAGCTACGGCTACACGTACTCGGCCGTCTCCGGGGCGGTGCTCGCCCAGTACAACTCCGCCGGCGCGGTCAACACGGTGAGCCACGGCTCGACCGGCATCTGGAAGGCCTGGCTGCCCGGCCTGGGGCTGTCCACCGCCGCCGGGAACATCGAGGTGACGGCGGTCGACGCCGTCCAGGGTGCGCGCTGCAAGGTGGCCGACTGGGTGCCCGGCGCGACCGGCCAGACCGTCGTGGTCGCCTGCTTCGACGCGGCCAACGCCCCGTACGACACGCAGTGGACGCTGAGCTACTCACTGAAGCGGGCCGTGCACGGGCCGGCCTTCCCGCCGAAGTCGTTCGGCTACCTGTGGTTCAACGGCGGGGTCCCGGCGGGGACCAACTACAACTCCAGCGGCGCGACCAACACGCTCGCCGTGTCGGTCCCGTCGACCATCACGCTGCCCGGCGTGGCCGTCCCCTCGGACACCGCGCACGCCACGGCGTACGGAACCGGCCCGAACTGGTGCGGCCTGGCGCTGCCCTGGGCCCGCAGCGCGGGGACGGTGAAGCTCTACACGATCTGCTTCAACGCCGCCGGTTCGCCGGTCTCGTCCCCCTTCCTGACCGCCTACACCTCGGCGTTCTGACCCCGCGTGGGCCGGGTACGGGGTACCCCGTACCCGGCCCACGCCCGGACGACGGCCTGCCCCGGCAACCCGTCGTCCGGGTCGGGCCGGGGACGGGGCGCCGACGCGGGCGCGGCGGCGCGTACGGTGGCCGTACCGTTCGCCCGCCCGGAAGGACTCCCCGCATGCCCGCCGCCGCACCCGGCCCGCAGTCGGTCGACCGCGCGCTGGAGATCCTGGACGCCGTCGCCGACGCCGCGCGCCCGGTCAGCGCGAAGGCGCTCGCCCGGCAGCTGGGCTGCTCGCTGTCCACCGTCTACCACCTGCTCGGCCCGCTGACCGCCCGAGGCCACCTGCTGCGCACCGCCGGCGGCTACACGCTCGGTCCACGGGTGCCCGCGCTGTACCGGGCCTTCCAGCGGCACCTGGAGATCGGTCCCGGCACCGGCGAGCTGCTGCGGCGGGTGCAGCGGGCCGCCGGCGTCCCGGCGTACCTCACCGCGCACCGGGACGGCGTCATCACGGTGGTCGACTCGGCCGGCCCGGCCGGGGCCCCGGAGCACCCCTTCGTGCCCGGCCCCGAGCTGCGGGCGCACGCGACCGCGCACGGCAAGGTCCTGCTGGCCCCACTGTCCCGGGCGGCCCGCCGCCGCTACCTGGCGGCACACGGGATGGCCCGGCTGACGGACCGGACGATCACCGGTGCGGACCGCTTCGAGGCGGAGCTCGACCGGGTCCGCGACGCGGGCGTGGCCGTGTCGGTGGGCGAGGCCGATCCCGCGTACACCTGTCTCGCCGTGCCGCTGCCGGCGCCCCACCCGGACGGCGTCACCCATGCCCTCTCGGTGTCGCTGCCGACGAGCGGGTTCCGCAGGCGGCAGGCGGTCCTGCGCGAAGTGGTGACCCGGGCGGCGACGGGCCGGCTCTGATTACCCCGGGCCACGGGGACGGCGGGAGCGCCGTTTTCCGACGCTGACGGAATCCGGCACGCGCGGGTGTGCGGCGGGCCGCCCCTGCCCGCACGATGAGGGGGCGGGGCAGCCTCCCGGCCCCCCGCCCGCCGCACTCCCCGCTCACGAAGGCAAAACCCCATGATCTTCATCGCCGTCAGGTTCACCGCCCACCCCGGCCGGGGCGACGACTGGCTCGCGCTGGTCGACGACTTCACCCGCGCCACCCGCCAGGAGCCGGGCAACCTGTTCTTCGAGTGGTCCCGCAGCGTCGACGACCCCGACCGGTTCGTCCTGCTGGAGGCCTTCGTGGACGCGGAGGCGGGTGCGGCCCACGTACGGACCGAGCACTTCAGGGCCGCCATGGAGACGATGGCCGGCGCGGTCGCCGTCACCCCGGAGATCATCAACGTGGACGTGCCGGGCCAGGGCTGGAACGAGATGGCCGAACTCGCCCCGCGCCACCGGGCCTGATCCGGCGCCGCTCCGCCCGCTGCCCGGGCCGCCTGCGGGGATATCCGGTCGGCGGCGGCACCTCGGGGCACTAGCATGGCGGCCGGCCCGGCGGCGCCCTGCTGCCGCCCCTGCAGACGGGACCAGATCTTCAGCCGTAGCTCCGGACACCGCATCGAGCCCGGCCAGGTGTACCGGGAGGCCCGGACCCGGGACGGCGCCCTGCCCAGGGTGATTCAGGTGCAGGACCACCTGCCGGACGGCCGGCTGGTCGTGATCGATGCCCGAACGGGGCGATGGCGCCGCCCGGTTTCCCCCGCCGTCCTGCACCCGTACGCCCGTACCCGGGCCGGCGTCCTGCGGCACGCCGGCTGGGTCTTCACGAGCCCGGGCGATCACCTCGCCGAGTACCTGGACCACGCGCTGCCCGGCCCGGGCCGGGTCTCCCACGGTTGGACCGGAGTGCGCGAACACAGCGTCAGTACCTCGGCCGTCTGCGGCGGTACCGTCACGCTCTGGGACCCCGAGGACATCGCGCCCGCCATCACCGCCCTCGCCGTCATCGACTGGCACGGCGACGACATCACCGGCTCCGACGGCCGTCCCGAACTGCGGGTCCGCCACCGGGGCGCCGCGTTGTGCCCGGAAGCCGTACTGGACGGGGCCGCCTGCCTGTGGTGCACCCAGCCGCGCGGACATTCCGGTGAGCACTTCAGGTGGTCCTGAGGTACGGGTGGGCGGATCCGGGATCCCCCGATCGCGTATACCGGCATTCTCTTCCGATGGTCAGATTGTCGGAGTCATTCACAGGGGAACGTTTGAGCGAGTACAGATGATCTGTTCACGTATATCTGGTGATTGTCTGCCTGTATGGCTGTAAATATGAGTCGCCCCGCGCGTGGTGCTGTGGGTGAAACCCCTGTCGCCCGCCCTCCGCAGAGGCTGTGCCGCCCGTCCGCCGGATGAGTATATGACCAGTTCAGAGGGCTCTTCGGGCGGAGGGGTGAGGTGACGTCGGCCACCGTGGGGGCCACTCGCCGGCCCGCGGTGGTGGACGGGGCGCACGCGTTCGCATCGGGCTCACTTTGCGCCCCGGCGGCTGCGCCGGGAGCTGATATTCATTCGAAAATACAGCGTTGCGCCGTTGTCAAACAACTCTGCCTTTCCTGATACTTCGACTAGTCGCATCGTATTCAGGGTGTTCACCTGCTCGGCTGTCCGCCCTGTCCGCATGAATGCGCCCCCGACTCCTGCCGTTCCGGACGCCGTCGGCAGATCCCTGTTCCGTTCTGCCCCGTCGTGCACGCTCCGCCCCGAGGAGGATCCCCGTGGACAACCGGTACGAGGCCTACGCCTACGCCGATCCGCTCTTCTACGACTCGCCCCGGCGCTGGGGCGCCGCCGACGAGTTCGCGGCCGTCAGCCGGCCGCTGCCCTCCGGGTGGGAGCACGGCGACCTGGAGATCTGGGCCGTCGTACGCCCCCAGGACGTACAGCTGCCCTCGCAGGGCTGGAAGATCCACGTCTCCTCGTGCGCGGAGGATGCCGAGGAGGTGCTCGCGGAGGTCTGGGACTACTGCCTCCGGGAACGGATCACCTTCAAGTTCCTGCGCGGACTGCCCATCCTCCAGGTGCAGAACTCCAAGTACGCCCCGCGCGGTGCGAGCGGGAAGTTCTGCACGCTCTACCCGGTGGACGACGCCGAGCTGGAGCGATGTCTCGGCGGGCTCGGCAGCCGACTGGCCGGCCGCCGCGGACCGTACATCCTGAGCGACCTGCGATGGGGTGAGGGGCCGCTGTACCTGCGGTACGGGGGATTCGCCGAACGCCACTGCCGCAACGAGGCCGGTGAACGGGTGCTCGCCCTGGAGGAACCGGGCGGCCGACTGGTGCCCGACGTCCGCGGCGCCGGGTTCTCGGTACCGGACTGGGCTCCGGTGCCCGCCTTCCTCGCACCGGTGCTGGCCGCCAGAGCGCAGCAGCAGGACACCGGTCTGCCGTACACCGTGGAGCGCGTGCTGCACTTCTCCAACGCCGGCGGCGTCTACCTGGCGCGCGACCAGGCCGACGGGCGGCAGGTGGTGCTCAAGGAGGCCCGGCCGTACGCGGGCCTCGACCAGCGCGGGACCGACGCCGTCGCCCGGCTGCAGCAGGAGCACGACATGCTCGCCCTGCTGGCCGGCCTGCCCGGCGTACCCGTCGTGCACGGACTGCTGACCGTCTGGGAACACCGCTTCCTGGTGCAGGAGTTCGTCGAGGGGGAGTCCCTCAGCCAGTGGCTGACCGCGCACTACCCGCTGATCCACCCGGACGCCGACGACGCGTCCGTCGCCGAGTACACCCGTGAGGCGCTCGGCATCGTGCAGCGGATCGAGGTCGCACTCGACGCGATCCACGCCCGCGGCGTCGTCTTCGGCGATCTCCACCCCCGCAACCTGATCATCCGGCCGGACGGCGAGATCTGCTTCATCGACTTCGAACTGGCCAGCACAGCAGCGGACTTCGTCCGCCCCGCGCTCGGCGCCGCCGGCTTCACCGCCCCACCGGGCCACACCGGAGCCCAGGTGGACCGGTACGGTCTGGCCGCAATCCGGCTCTGGCTGTTCCTCCCGCTGGCCCAGTTGCCGGCACTCGACGCGGGCAAGGCCGTCGAACTCGCCGAGGCCGTCGAGCGGCGCTTCCCGGTGCCGTCCGGCTACACCGACGAGATCCGCCGCCTGCTGGCCCCCTCGCGGTCGGACGGCAGGACTCCCCGCCCCGAGCTGGGGCAGCGCCGCAGCGAGGCCAACGCGCTGCTCACCGCGTCGCAGGCCGACTGGCCGGTCATCAGGGACTCGCTCGCCGCGGGGATCAGGGCGATGGCCACCCCCGGCCGGCCGGACCGGCTCTTCCCCGGCGACGTCGCCCAGTTCACCCACGGCGGCCTGGGCCTCGCACACGGCGCGGCCGGGGTGCTGTACGCCCTCCACGCCACCGGCGCCGCGATCGACCCCGAGCACGTCCAGTGGCTGGTGCACGCCGCGCGGACCCGCCCCACCGCACCGGGCCTCTACTTCGGCGGGCACGGCGTGGCCTACACGCTCGACCTGCTCGGGGAACGCGAGGCGGCCCTGGACCTGCTGCGGCGGCTGAGCGCGGCACCGGCCGGCGAGCCGGGGCCGGGCCTTGCGGCGGGAAGCGCAGGTGTCGCCCTGACCCTGCTGCACTTCGCCACTGCCACCTCGAATGCCAAGGCCACCTCTCATGCCGATGCCGCCGACCGCTGCCTGCTGGACGAGGCAGTGGCCCTCGGACGGGCGGCGGCCGAGGAGGCCGAGAAGGCCGGCCCGGACGACGGCCGCCGGAAGGCAGGCCTGCTGGCGGGAGCCTCCGGCGCCGCCCTCGCGCTGATCCGGCTCTACGAGCACACCGGTGAGGACGCGCTGCTGGCGCAGGCCGAGAGCCTGGTGGAACGGGACCTCGACCGCTGCGTCACGGTGACGGACGGGACCCTCCAGGTGGTGGACGGGCGCCGCGTCCTGCCGTACGTCGAGACCGGCAGTGCCGGCATCGGGCTGGTCCTCGACGCCCTGCTCGCGCACCGCCCCGACAGTCCGTCAGCCGTCCACGCGCAGGCGATCCGCCGGGCGGCCGAGCCGGAGTTCATCATCCAGCCCGGTCTGTTCAACGGACGTGCGGGGCTGCTCGGCTACCTGGCCCTCAGCGGCCGGGGCGCGTGCGGCGCGGACGACGCCGGGGCGCACCGGGCCGTCGTGGACCGGGAGCGGGCCGTGCTGGACCGGCAGCGGGCGCTGCTGGCACTGCACCAGATCTCCTACCAGGGGCATCTCGCCTTCCCCGGGGACCAGTTGCTGCGGCTCTCGGCGGATCTGGCCACCGGCTCCGCCGGGGTGCTGCTGGCCCTGGGCACGGCACTGGCCGGCACCCCGTTCCTCCCCTTCCTCCCCTGGACGGGCGGCCCGGTCGTTGCACGGCCGGCCGCCGCCCTCACCTCCGGCTGACGCGGCCCGGAAACGGCCCGTCACGCCCCGGGCGCACCGGCGCCCCCACCGACTCCCGGCCGCCGGCCGGGCGATCAACACCGTCAGTAGTGAAGGAGAACAGTCATGGCGATCCTCGACCTCCAGACCATGGAGCTGCCCGAGACCGAGGCGGCCCCGATCGACGACACCCTCGCCAGCACGAGCTCGCTGAGCGTGCTCAACTGCGGCACCAGCACGGTCAGCACGCTCCTCTGCCTCTGACCGGCACCACCGTCCGGTAGGGGCGGACCGTAGTACCCAGTAGTACCCAGCAGGACAGCAGTATCCAGCGGGAGCCGCCCGGGCCGTCACCGGCCCGGCCGGTCGCCCGGGCCGGAGCAGCACCCAGTTGCTCCGGCCCGGCCCGCGTACACGTGGACGATCCACCACTCGCGTCCGCCGGCCCGGTCGGCGCGAACCGGCGACACCACCGCAGCACCGGGAGGTTCCCCGTGGCCGACCAGCCCCTCCGCACCGCCCGCCGCACTCCGGGCCCCCTCCGGCTCCGCCGTGAACTCACCGCCGAGCCGGGCCGGCTCGTCTGCGCCCTCCTGCTCGCGCTGGTCGCCACCGTCGCGGCCCTCGCCCTCCCGTTGCTCGTCCGCGAGATCGTCACCGACTTCTCCGCGCACCGGCCGCTCGGCCCGGACCTGCTGCTGATGTGCGCGGCGGCCGTGGGAGGCGCCCTCACCCAGGCCCTCTCCGGCTTCCTGCTGGCCCGGGTCGGCGAGCGGATGACCTACCGCCTGCGGATCCGCATCATGGAGCACGCCCTGCGGCTACCGCTCGCCACCGTCCGGACGCAGGGCACCGGCGACCTCGCCGCCCGGATCACCTCGGACGCCCTGCTGCTGCGGCAGGTCATCGACGTGGCCACCCAACTGCCGCTGGCGGCACTGACCGTGTCGGCGACCCTGGCCGTGATGGTCTGGATCGACTGGACGCTCACGGTGGTGACCGTCGTCTCGCTCACCGTGCTGGCAGCCCTGGTGTTGCTGGTGCTGCGCCGGATGAGAGCCAACGTGTCCGGCCAGCAGGCCGCCGTCGGGCTGATCGCCCAGCGTTTCACGGCCAACCTCGAAGCCCTCACCACGATCAAGGCCTACCGGGCGGAGCCGGTGGCGGCCCGCGCCCTCGCGGCGGACGCCGAGCAGCTCCGGGCCGTCTCCCTGGAGGGCGCCCGCCTCGCCGTCCTGATTCCCGCGGTGCTGACGCTCGGCAACCAGTTCGCGATGATCGCCGTGATTCTCACCGGCGGCGCCCGGATCGCCACCGGCGAGCTCGCGACGGCCGACTTCGCGGCGTTCCTGCTCTACCTGCTGCAGACCGTCCCCTCGATCAACACCCTGGCCGGCGGGTTCGGCCGGCTGCAGGCGGGCCTGGCCGCCCGGGACCGCTGCAACGACCTGCTGCTGCTCCCGCCGGAGGCCGACCCGCACGAGGCCGGCGGGGAGGCCCCGCTGCCGCTGCCCGACGTACCGTCCGTGGTCTTCCGGTCGGTGTCCTACACCCATGCCGGAGCGGGCGGCGCCGCGCTGAACGGCATCTCCTTCGCCGCGGCGCGCACCGGGCTGACCGCGGTGGTGGGCCCGTCGGGAGCCGGCAAGAGCACCACCCTCTCGCTGATCGACCGGTTCATCCGGCCGTCCTCCGGCTCGATCACCGTCCTCGGGCACGACACCCGGCACTGGCCGCTGGACGCCCTGCGGGCCCGGATCGCCTATGTGGACCAGGCGTTCACCCTGGTGGAGGCCACCGCCCGGGACAACCTCCAGCTCGGTCGCACCGGCAGTGCCGACGACGCCGAACTGGCGGCCGCGCTGGCCGCCGTCGGGCTCACCGAGGACATCGCGCGTCTCCCACTGGGCCTCGACACACTGCTCGGCAGGGAGTCGGACCTGTCCGGCGGCCAGCGCCAGCGCATGGCGCTCGCGCGAGCGCTGCTGTCCGACGCCGAGATCGTCCTCCTCGACGAACCCACCAGCCAGCTGGACGGCCTCAACGAGCAGCGGTTCCGCGCCATCGTGGAGGAGCTCGCGGCGACCCGCGCGGTGATCGTGGTCGCGCACCGGCTCTCCACCGTCCAGAACGCCCATCACGTCATCATGATGAGCGAGGGTACCGTCCTCGACGCGGGCGACCATCCCACGCTGTTGGAGCGCTGCACGCCCTACCGGGAGCTGGTCGCGAGCCAGGAGGTGCCGGGTCGTTGACGCGGCCTACCGACCGGGCGGGCGCAGCCCGTCCATGAGCACGGTGAGGTAGTTCGCGGCCAGTTCCGGTGAGTTCGCCCGCGACTTGGCGATCGCGAACGTGCACTCGCCGATCAGCGTCATGGTGGCGACCGGATCGAGGTCGGCGCGGATCACGCCGGCCTCGCGGGCCCGGGTGACCATGTCCTGGAGGGCGCTCCTGAGGGCGGCCTCCTGCGCCTCGGTGGCGGGCAGCTTCAGCGCTTCGATCTGCGCGTTCATCGTGTGGTGGGCGGCCTGGAAGACGAGCAGTTCGCCGAGGAAGGCCCGCAGGGCCTCCTCGGGGCCGGCGCCGGCGAGCAGGTCGTGCGCCCGCCGGACGAGCGGGGCGAGCAGGCCGGACGCGGCGGCGTCGACGAGCGCGTCCTTGCCGCCGAAGGAGCGGACCACGGTGGCCGGGCTCACTCCCGCCCGCCTGGCGATGACCTCGACGGTGATGACGGCGTCGGGGTCGGCGAGCAGCGCCCGGGTGGCGTCCAGCGTCCGCTGCCGGTTGCGGGCCGCGTCCGCACGAGGCGGTGGAGCGGGTGTTGACATGGCGAGCGGCCTCTCTCTACGGTCTAAGTGAAATGAGTATTTCACTTATGCCGGGGAGAAGCCATGCCGACGGACAACCGGATCCTGATCTCGGGGTCGAGCATCGCCGGCCTCACCCTCGCCCACTGGCTGGCGCGGTACGGTTTCCGGCCCACCGTGGTCGAGCGCGCACCCGCGCTGCGCAGCGGCGGCAACGGCGTCGACCTGCGGGGCCGGGCGATCGAGGTGGCCGAACGGATGGGCATCATGGAACACGTCCGGGCAGCGGCGACGGACGTCCTGGGAATCAGGTTCGTGGACGCCGGGGACCGCGACGTGGTGCGCGTCGGCACCCGAGTCGACGACAGCGTGGAGATCATGCGCGGTGACCTGGTCGCGTTGCTGCGCGCGGCGGCCGGGGACGGCGTCGAGTACGTCCTCGGCGACTCGGTCACGGCCCTGCGCCAGGACGAGGACGGCGTCGACGTGACCTTCGAGCACGGCCCCGACCGCCGGTTCGGCCTGGTGATCGGCGCCGACGGGATGCACTCCAACGTCCGACGCCTCGCCTTCGGCCCCGAATCGCGGTTCCTGCGGTTCAAGGGCCACTACTTCGCCTTCGCCGACGCCGACCCCGCGCTCGGCGAGAACCGCTGGGTGACGATGTACAACCTGCCCGGCCGGATGGCCGGGATCTACCGCTCCGGCAACCACGACCGAGCGAAGGCGTACTTCATCTTCCGCAGCGAGGAGCGGGTCGCCTTCGACCACCGCGACGTCGGACAGCAGAAGCGGCTGATCAGCGACGCCTTCGCGGCCGACTCGTCGTGGCGGACCGCCGACCTGCTGGCCACGGCGCTCGCCGACCCCGACTTCTACTTCGACGCGCTCAGCCAGGTGCGGATGGAATCGTGGTCGACGGGCCGGGTGGCGCTCGTGGGTGACGCCGCCCACTGCGCCTCGCCGGCGTCCGGCGCGGGCGCCGAACTCGCCCTGGTCGGCGCCTACCGGCTGGCCGTCGAACTCGCCGCCGCCGACGGCGACCACGCACTCGCCTTCGGCCGCTACCGGCAGGGCCACCGCGCGCTGGTCGAGCAGAAGCAGCGGATCGGCTTCAACATCGGCCTGATGGTGCCGAGGAGCCGCTCCGCCCGCTGGCTGCGCAACGCCCTGTTCCGGCTCCCGCTGATGCGGATCGCGGCGGCCGCGGAGCGTCTCGCCGACCGGGGCGGCGCCCGCGAACCCCTGCCCGGCCACCCGGACGCCCCCGCGCAGGCGGCCTGACGACCGGGTACGGGGCCGGCGCGAGGGGGTGACGGACGGTGTGACGGACGCCGCCGCCGGGTGAGCGGTGCGCGTACGGCCCGATGGGGCTGCGCACAGCACGGGCGCGGTCGACGCCGCTCGGGCGGCCGCCCGGCGCGGTCAGTAGGGCAGGCCCTCCGCCGCCGCGAGCAGGGCGGCGAGCAGGCAGGTGGCGATCTCGTTGTGCGAGGCCTGCGGATCGTCGCCGAAGCGCAGGGCGAAGTCCTCGGCCGCCGCGCGCAGGGCGCCGTTGATGGTGGCCGCGTGCACCTTGACCCGCAGGTCGTCGGGGTCGCTGCCGGTGCGCCGGGCGAGGAGTTCGCCGAGGACGGGCAGGGCGTCGTCGTGGGCCTGGAGCCAGACGGTGCGCAGCGCGGGCTCGGTGAGGGTCATCCGGATCAGGTCCAGGACGGCGGGGTCGGTCGGTGGCATCTCCCCGGGCCGGCAGGAGTCGGTGAAGAAGTCCAGCAGGCTCGTCTGCGGTGGCCAGTGCCGCAGTTGCTCGATCGCCGATTCGAGGCCCGCCGAGAGCAGGGGCAGCACGCAGCTCTCCTTGGTGGGGAAGTGGCGCCACAGCGTGCGGGTCGAGACGCCGACGGCCCGGGCGATCTGCTCGCCGGTGGTGCCGGTGACGCCCTGTGCGGTGAACAGCCGGACGGCCTCGCGGGCGATCTCCAGCCGGAGGGTCGCCCTGCGCCGCTGTGTGAGCGACGGCCGGGGGGCCGCTGCCGCTGTCGGCGCCTGCTCTGCGGATGCCACCTTGAGCACCGTTGCCCCACCGCCCTCTGCGTCCCGGTCACCGCAGCATAGCGAGCCGATTTGAATTGACGCTTGTAGACATCTTGTCACTGAGTGACATGTCCCCCTAGTCTCCCGATGTGACCAGCGAGTAACTACCGGGTCCCGAGGCGGACTTCGGCAGTTCCGGCCGGTGACGACCAGGCAGCGGAGCCACCGCCACGAGCACCGGAACCTGCGCCTGCCGCACCGGCACCGGCAGCAGGCCCTCGCCCCCACGGCCGCCCGGTCGGGGCCCGAAGCCGTCATGTCGTCATGTCGTCATGCCATCGACCCCGCACACCCTGCGCGCGCTGTGCATCCCGCGCGCCCCGCACGTCCCGCACCTTCCGACGAAACAGAGGAGTGGACACCATGGAACGACGCCGCAGCACCCACCGGATCCTTCCGGCATCCGCACAGGAGCCCGGCGCGGGCCGGATCGTGCCTCCCGCGCGGCGCAGATCCCTTGCGCCGACCCGGAGCCGGCTCCTCGGCGCCACGCTCGCGGCCGTCAGCTGCGCAGCGGTGCAGGCGTTCCCGGCCACCGCCGCCGACGGCGCGGGCGAGGTGGTCTCCCGGGGCGTGACCATTCCCGCCTTCTACACCCCGCCGGCCGAGCTGCCCGCCGCCAACGGCACGGTGATCCGTCAGGAGCCGCTGCCGCTCGGGCTGAGCCTGCCCGGTCTGGACGGCCGCCCGATGCCGGGCACGGCCACCAGGCTGATGTACAGGTCCACCGACTCGGCCGGGCAGCCCGTCGCGGTGACCGGCGCCTACATCGAACCCTCGGCGGCCTGGAAGGGCAGTGGCCCGCGTCCGCTGGTGGCGCTGGCCTCCGGCACCATGGGCCAGGGCGACCAGTGCGCGCCCTCGTTCGCCCTGCAGAACCCGCTCACGCTGACCGGTGACACCGTGTCGGTCGGCTACGAGGACCTGGCGATCTACCGCCTGCTGTCCACGGGGGCGGCGGTCGTCGTCACCGACTACGTCGGGCTCGGTACGACCGACCGCCTCCACACCTACGTGAACCGCCTCGACCAGGGGCACGCGCTGCTGGACGCGGCCCGCGCGGCGCGCGCGCTTCCCGGCGCCTCCGTCACCGCCGAATCGCGGGTCGGCCTGTACGGCTACAGCCAGGGCGGCGGCGCCAGCGCCTCGGCGGCCGAGCTGCAGCCCTCGTACGCACCCGACGTCAAGGTCGCCGGCACCTACGTCGGCGCACCGCCCGCCGACCTCGCCTCCGTGCTGAAGGGCATCGACGGCAGTGCCCTGGCCGGCGCCCTGGCCTGGTCGATCAACGGCTTCGCCCAGGCCGACCCCGATCTGCGCCGCATCGTCGAGACGAACATCAACGCCACCGGCAGGGCCGCACTGAACGACGCGTCGACCATGTGCGTGGGCGACGCGATCTTCGGCTACGGCTTCACCAGGAGCAGCAAGTGGACCACCAGCGGCAGGTCCATCGGCGAGGTCATCGCGGCCGACCCCGCGGCCCGGGCCGCGCTGGACCGGCAGCGCATCGGCACGCTCAAGCCCGCCGGCCCGGTGCGCCTGGCGACCGGCATCCAGGACGACATCGTCCCCCACGCGCAGGCCCGCCAACTGGCCGTGGACTGGTGCCGCAAGGGTGGCAACGTCACCTACGACGCCATCGCCCTGCCGAACCTGGGCGACAAGCTCCTCACCAACCACCTCGTGCCGCTCATCACCGACCAGGGCGACGCCGTCTCCTGGCTGACCGACCGCCTCGCCGGCAGGTCGGCCCTCTCCAACTGCTGGACGATGCCGCTCCAGCTCTGATCCGTCGCCGCACTGCGCCGCACCGTGCAGCACCGCGCAGCCCCGCCCGTTCCGTCCGTTCCGCCGTGGGCCGCAGCCCACGGCGGAACGCGCCCTTCAGCGGCACGGTGCGGGAGCCGCGTGCCTTCCTCGTGCGGATCACCACGCGCCAGGCACTGAGCCGGCTTCGTACGCCCAGCCGCCGCAGGGCTCTGCGCCGTGCGCAATCCCGAGAAGCGGCCGCACATGTGCAAGCCGGGGCCCGGCCCGCCGTCACCGTGCGCCGGTCCGGCTCGTTAGTCATGAGTCCCTCGCGACCGCGAGGGACGACGAACAAGCGGATGAGGTTCCTGGCCGCCCGGCGGCCGGGCGCGCTGAACCACAACCGAACAGGAAGGGCCGTCCCCGTGCTGCAGGTACCCGTCGAAGAACTGGAGATCGAACCCGGATACGCCGTCGAATGGACGCTGTCCTTCGCCGGGGCGATCCGGCCGGACGATGCGGCGGGGACGCAGCCGGCCGGGTCGTACAACCAGGAGGACCACTTCGGTGTCGCCCGGACCCTGCGGCAGGCGGACTTCCCCTACAGCTCCTACATCGGTGGATCGTTCGAGATCCCGGGTGCACTCGACCGCGAGGCCCTGGAGGCCGCGCTGCTGCACTTCGTGCGGCGCCATGAGGTGCTGCGCTGCGTGTTCCGGGAGTCGGACGGCGCGCTGGCCCTCGACGTGGTGGGGCCTCAGGACGTCAAGCTCGAAGCGGCCGACGTCGGGCAGCTGGGCACCCGGGAGGAGGCCCGCTCCTACGTGCAGGGCTTCCTGCGGGGGACGAGTACGCTCCGCGGCCCGTGGCTCGTGATGGGTGCCGTGATCAGGGACGACTCCACGACCGTGTACTTCGCCTGTGACCACCTGGTGACCGACGGGGTGTCGACGCCGGTGGCCGTCAGCGACATCGCCACCGCCTACCAGGCGATCAGGGACGGCCGCCGGGTGATGCTCCCCGAGGCGGCCGGCTACCTCGGCCACGCCGGGAGGGAGCGCCGTCGCGGCAGGTCGATGGACGCCGACGACGCCCGGCTCGACCACTGGAAGGCGTTCACCGCCCGCAACAACGGCCTGTTCCCGCCCTTCCCGCTGGACCTGGGCATGCACCCGGGCGGCCGGTACGGGGCCGTCAACGAAACGGACACCCTGCTTGCCGCGGGCCCGGCCGCCGCGATGGAGGCGCACTGCCGGGCGGCGGGCGGCCGGCTGTCCACCGGCGTCCTGGCGGCGGTCGCGGTGAGCCTGCACCGGGAGGGCGGACCGGAGGTCTACCGGGCGCTGCTGCCCGTCAGCACGCGGGACCGGGGCCCCGAGGCCCACAGCATGGGATGGTTCGTCAACACCCTCCCGGTGGAGTTCTCGGTGGCGCAGGGGAGGGGCTTCGCCGAGGTCATCGGGGCCGCCCAGGGCGCGCTGGCCGACATGCGCAGGTCCGCCGACGCGCCGTTCGTGCGGGCCTACGAGCTGCTGACGGCCCAGCAGTCCGGCCCCCGGGTGTGGCCGCTGGCCGTCAACTTCTTCTCCTACCTGGACTTCAGGAGGACGCCGGGGGCTCAGCACCACGTCGCGTGGAAGGCCCGCAAGTACGTCTGGGCGTCGCACAGCAACGGGATCTTCTTCTGGTTCCACCGCAACGACACCGGAGTGCACCTGAACACCATCCACGTCGACACCCCGCAGGCCCGGCGCACCAAGGCCGGCTTCGTACGGACCCTCACCCGGACGATGGACCACATCGCGGGCCACGGAACATTCTGACCGCCCCCGCCGCCGGTCCCGGCCCCCAATCCCGGCCGCCACCTGTCGCCCTGCCCGCGCGCCCTGCGCGCCGGGGCGAGCCACGAACACGAAAGCGAAGTCGATCGGTGCTCCAACTCCCCAGCTCAGAGATGATCGTGGCGCCAGGGCACGCAGTGGAGTGGAGACTGCAGTTCGTGACCGCCGGTGGAGCCTCGGGGGCGGGCGACCGCGGGCACCGGCAGGGCCGGCCGCTGTCGTACAACCAGGAGTTCCACTACCGCGCGGCCCGGCCGTCCGCACCGGCGAGCCCGGCCGTGAGCGACTGCTTCGCCGTGGCCTTCGAGATCCCGGGCGTGCTCGACCGCGAGGCCCTGGAGGCCGCGCTGCTGCACTTCGTGCGGCGGCACGAGGTGCTGCGCTGCGTGTTCCGGGAGTCGGCCGGCACACCGGCCCTCGACGTCCTCGCCCCCCGGGACGTCAAGCTCGAACCGGTCGAGGTGGGCCTGATCGGCACCCGGGAGGAGGCCCGCGCCTACGTACGGGGCTTCCTGCGGCAGACCGACACCCGCCGTGGCCCCTGGACCGTGATGGGAGCCATGATCAGGGACGACTCCACGACCGTCTACGTCGCCTTCGACCACATCGTCACGGACGGCATGTCGATGATGATCGCCGTCAACGACATCGCCACCGCCTACGCGGCGATCGCGGACGGGCGCAGGATCCCCCTCCCCGAGCCGGCCGGCTACCTCGACCACGCGGACCGGGAACGCCACAGCAGCCGGACGCTGACCGCCGACGACGGCCGGCTCGACCACTGGCGGGAGTTCACCGCCCGCAACGGCGGCTTCTTCCCGCCGTTCCCACTCGCCCTGGGGACCAGGCCCGGCATCGCCTACCGGGCCGTGAACGAGACACACACGCTGCTGCCGCCGGACCGGGCGGACGCCATGGAGGCGCGCTGCCGGGAGGCGGGCGCCAGGCTCTCCACCGGCCTGCTGGCCGCGGTCGCGGTCAGCCAGCGGCGGGAGGGCGGCCCGGACGTCTACCGCGGCCTGCTGCCCATCAGCACCCGCGGCCGGGGCTTCCACCCGCCCGGCATGGGGTGGTTCATCAACATCCTCCCGATCGAGTTCTCCGTCGCCGCCGAGCACGACTTCGACGGCGTGATGGCCGGAGCGCAGGCCGCCTCCACCAGGATGGCCAGGAGCATCCACGTGCCCTTCACCGTCGCGCTGCGGCTGCTGGCCCCCCGGTACCACTCGGCGCCCTGGCCCTGCGCCGTCAACTTCTTCTCGTACATGGACTTCAGGGAGGCCCCCGGCGCGGGGAACCACGCCGCGTGGAGGGCCGGCTGCTACACCTCGGTGCCGTTCACGAACGGCGTGCTCCTCTGGCTGCACAGGACCGACGCGGGGCTCCACGTGAACTGCGCGTTCGCCGACACGCCGCAGGCCCGGCGCACCACGGCGGGGCTGGTGCGGACGCTGGCCCGGACGATGGACAACATCGCGACCCGCGGTCAGTTCTGACCGACCGGGCTACCGGTCGTCCGGGCCGCCCGGGGTGACGCGGTACATGGCGGTCTCGTGGGCGGCCAGACCGGCGGCGAGGGTGCCGGTCGTGCTGCCGGCGGCCCCGGTCCACAGGTTCCTGACGGTGTAGGAGGGCGCCTCGGCGATGCCGAGTCCGGCGGCGGTGGTGGACACGGTGGCCGCGGTGTCGCCGGTGTTGGTGAGGGTCACCGACCGGTCTCCGCCCGCGAGTTCGCGGACGGTCACCAGTTCGGTGTCCGAGTCCACGGCGATCCGGGCGGGCCGCCCGAGACCGTCCTGGTCGACACCGATCACGGCCTGGTTGGTGAGGATGTCCCTGACGGCGGGGGTCATCGCCGGGAGCCGGTTGCCCGCGATCAGGGGTGCGGCCATCTGGGCCCACAGGCTGAAGTGCGAGCGGTACTCGGTCTCGTTCATCCCGGGCACGCCGACTTCGAGCATGTCGGGGTCGTTCCAGTGCCCCGGGCCGGCCTGGTGTCCCAGGCGGCCGTTGAGGTGGACGATGTCCATGACGCTCATGCCGTACGAGTTGTCCGCCTTGTGCTCGTCCCAGGCGGAGGTGATGTCCTCGGTGGTCCGCCACAGGTGGGCGACGGCGGACCAGTCGTAGGTCGCTCCGGTCTTGTCCGCGTGGTAGCTGTTGGGATTGATGCTGTACACGATGTCGCGGTGGGTGTTGCGCAGTGCGTCGCGCATCCGGGTGAAGGCGGCGATCTGCTCGTCGAGGGTACCGGCCTCGGAGCACCAGTCGTACTTGAGGTGGTCGACGCCCCAGGCGGCGAACGTGTCCGCGTCCTGCTGCTCGTGCCCCTGGCTACCGGTCGCCCCGGGGTAGTCGTGGCCGCGCTGTGCGCAGGTCCGGTCCGTGGGCGTCTGGTAGATGCCGAACTTCAGTCCCCTGGCGTGGATGTACTCGCCGAGGGCCTTCATCCCGGAAGGAAAGCGCTCCGGATCCCCGTGCAGGTCGCCCCGGGCGTCGCGCCGGGGGTCGAACCAGCAGTCGTCGACGATGACGGAGTCGTAGCCCGCGTCCTTCATGCCGGAGGCGACGAGGGAGTCCGCCGCCTCGCGGACGAGCTGTTCGTCGATGGAGCAGCCGAAGGAGTTCCAGGTGTTCCAGCCCATCGGCGGGGTGGCCGCCACAGCGTTGCCGAGGGCGGCGGCCGGCCGGCCGCCGACCGCCGTGAGCGGACCGGCGGCCAGCACCAGCGCGGCGGCCAGCAGCGTGAGGGTCCGGCAGCGGGGTGCGGGGCCGGAGGGGCGTGCAGGGCGGGAGGGGTGTGCGGGGCCGGACACGGTGCCTCCTCGGGAACGCTGAGGCGGTGGCCGGGTTCCTCCGAGCCCGTCGACCTGCTGACGCGCCGCCCTGGGCCAGGGTAAGGGGCGCCCCGTGCCGGGCGGTGACCACACGCGTGTCCGCGCTCCGTGTCACCCGGGGGGCGCACTCGGACGTACTCCGGCCATGGCCCGGACCCCGCCTCGATGCCGTGGCGGCCTGGCCGCTCCTCACCCCGGCCGGAGACCTGCTGGCATGTTCGCGCCGGAAAAAGAGCAGGTCACAGTTCTTTTCACCGCGCGCCGACGGGTCTAGCATTCCGGGCACGGCAGCCCCACCACCCCCAACAGGCGGGCTGCTGAGCAGGTCGGCCGCGTCTGGGGCGCGGCCGATGCCTCCCACGGTCGGAACCCCGGGGCACCCCCCCGCCCCCGGGGTTCCGACCGCGCCGTGCGGCGCGGATCAGCCCCCGGGCACGGCTCCCCGGGCAGGGCGCGGCCGGGCGGTCAGCGACCGCTGGGGGCGAGGCGGGAGAACCAGTCGATCGTCATCGCCAGACCCTTGTCGAAGTCGACGACCGGCTGCCAGCCGAGTGCCGACCTGGCCAGGCTGATGTCCGGCCGGCGCAGGGTGGGGTCGTCGCCGGGCCGCTCGACGAACTCGACCGGCGAGGCCGAGCCGCACAGCTCGCGGATGTGCTCCGCCAGCGCCAGGACGCTGAGCTCGACCGGGTTGCCGATGTTGATCGGCCCCTGGTGCCCGCTGGCGGCCGCGGCCAGGATTCCGCTCACGGTGTCGTCGACGTAGCAGATCGACCGCGTCTGCTCGCCGTCGCCGGCCACCGTGAGCGGCTGCCCGGCCAGTGCCTGGGTGATGAAGGTCGGCACCGCCCGCCCGTCGGTGGGCCGCATCCGCGGACCGTAGGTGTTGAACAGCCGGACGATCACCGTGTCCACGCCCAGGGCGGTGCGGTAGGCCGTGGTCAGCGCCTCCGCGTAGCGCTTGGCCTCGTCGTACTGGCTGCGCGGGCCGACCGGGTTGACGTTGCCCCAGTAGGACTCGATCTGGGGGTGCACCAGCGGGTCGCCGTAGACCTCCGAGGTGGAGGCCAGGAGGAAGCGGGCGCCCTTCCTGCGCGCCAGCTCCAGAGCGTTGAAGGTGCCGTGGGCACCGGCCCGGAGCGTCTCGATCGGGTGTCTCGCGTAGTCGTGCGGCGAGGCCGGCGAGGCGAGGTGGAGCACCAGGTCGACCGGCCCCTCCACGTCGAACTCCTCGGAGACGTCGCTGCGGTCCAGCACGAACTCCGGGTCGTCGGTCCGGGCGGACAGGTTGTCGACCGAGCCGGTCAGCAGGTTGTCGATGCAGACGACCGAGGTGCCCTCGGCCCGCAGCCGGTCGCACAGGTGCGAGCCGACGAAGCCCGCGCCCCCGGTGACCACCGCCCGGCCCACGCTCCGCCCCTGCTCCGGACCGCCGTCGTCGAATCCGCTCGGGTCCATCAGGTTCTCCTCTTTCGTGACACCGCGCGTCATGGTCAGGACTCCCGCAGCGAGCGGCCGGTCTTGGTGAGGAACACGTCGTCCAGGGTCGGACGGTGCAGCTCGATGGTGGCCAGCTCGATCCCGGCGTCGGCCAGGGCCCGCATGATCTGCGGCATCGCCGTCTCGCCGACGTCCACCGACAGGCGCAGCAGGCCGCCCTCGCGGACCTCGGCCGAGCGCACGCAGTCCTGCTGGGCGAGCACGCCGGACGCCTTCTCCGCGACCTCGGCGTCGGCCACGCCGACGGTGACCACCTCGCCCGCGATCGAGCGCTTGAGCGCGGCCGGGGTGTCCTCGGCGACGATGCCGCCGCCGTCGATGATGGCGATCCGGTCGCAGAGCGCGTCGGCCTCGTCCAGGTAGTGCGTGGTCAGGAAGACGGTCATGCCCTCGCTGCGCAGCCGGCGGATCTCGTCCCACATGTGCGACCGGCTCTGCGGGTCGAGGCCCGAGGTGGGCTCGTCGAGGAAGAGCACCTTGGGCCGGTGGATCACGCCGAGGGCGATGTCCACCCGGCGGCGCTGGCCGCCGGAGTAGGTGCGGCAGTTGCGGTCGGCGTACTCGGTGAGGTCGAAGGCGTCGAGGGCGGCGACCGCCCGGCTCTGCGCCTCGGCCTTGCCGATGCCGTGCATCCGGGCCTGCATCACCAGCTCCTCACGGGCCGTCACATCGTCCCAGGTGCCGCCGCCCTGGGCGATGTAGCCGATGCTCCGGCGGACCTGGGCCTGCTGGGTGAGCAGGTCGGCGCCGGCGATGACGGCGGTGCCGCCGTCCGGCCGGAGCAGGGTGGCGAGCATCCGCAGCGTGGTCGTCTTGCCCGCGCCGTTGGGGCCGAGGAACCCGAAGATCTCACCCTCGGCCACGGTGAGGTCCAGGCCCGCCACCGCGTCCACGGTGGAGGTTTTCCGGCGGCGCCCGGTCTGGAAGGACTTCCGCAGTCCGGTGGTCTCGATCATCGGGATGTCCTTGTCACGTGGCGGGGGTCGGTGCGTGGATCGGTGCGGGCGTCGGCGCGGGGGCGCGTACCGGCGTCAACGGACGGAACGGGCGAACAGGCGGGCCGACCAGGTGAGCGCCAGCAGCGCCACGGCGGCCATCAGCAGGATGCTCTGCCAGACCGCGGGGTCGCCGGGGTGGCCGGCGAACAGCTCCCGCATGCCGACGACGGCCCAGCTGAACGGGTTCCAGTCGGAGGCCCGGCGCAGCCAGAGCGGTGCCAGCGCGAGCGGCAGCAGGGTGCCGGACAGCAGCATCAGCGGCTGCGCCAGGTTGTTGACCAGCTGGCCGAGCACGTCGGGGCTGCTCACCTTGAGTGCGATGCCGTAGGAGATCGAGGCGCTGCTCAGGGTGATCAGCGCCAGCAGCACGTAGGCGATCAGCAGGTCCTGGATGCGGACGAACAGCCCGAGCGGCAGCGACAGCAGGATGATGATGCCCGCCTGGATCACCAGCGTGACCACGTCCCGCAGGGCCCGGCCGAGCAGCAGGGCCACCCTGCTGATCGGGGTGACCCGGGCGCGCTCGATGACGCCCGAGCCCAGCTCGGCGAGCAGGCCGAAGCCGACGTAGAGGCCACCGCCGAGCGCCAGGGCGACCAGCATGCCGGGCACGTAGATCCGGTAGGCGTCGGTCATCGAGCCCGCGCCCATGGAGGCGAGCGCCGGCTTGAGCAGCGGTGCGAACAGGGCCAGGTACACGACCGGCTGGGACACGCCCAGGACGATCGCGAGCGGGGACCTCACCATCAGCAGCATGTGCCGCTGGAACACCAGCCAGGTGTCGCGGAGCGTCTTCACGTCTGTGCGCTTCCCATTCTTTCGGTGGTCCGGGCGGTCCGGGGTGTGGGGGAGGCCCCGGCGGGCCCGGTGAGCAGGGTCTCCAGGTGGCCGGCCGCGGCCGGTGCGCCCCCGGCGGCGGCGAAGGACTCGCCCACCCGGCGTGCGGCGGCGCGGTAGGACGGGTCGTCGAGGACGGCGAGCAGGTCCTCGCGCAGCGGCTCCGGCCGCACGCTCGCGAACCGGACCCGCCGGCCGGCGCCGGCCGCCGCCACCTGGGCGGCGTTGATGGGCTGGTCCCCCTTGATCGGGGCGACCACCAGCGGAACTCCGTGGGCCAGCGCCTCGCAGACGGTGTTCAGCCCGCCGTGGCTGACCACCGCGTCCAGCCGGGGCATCAGTTCCAGCACCGGCACCCGGGGGCGGACCAGGATGTGCGCGGGCGGGTCGGGGACGGTGCCGTCCGGCGCCGCCACGATCGCCTGGACGCGGTCGCCGAGCGGACGCAGCGCCTCGACCACCCGGGCGTGGAACTCCTGGGCGAGGTCGAGCGACAGGGTGCCCACGGTGACCAGCACCTGACGCCGGGCGGGGTCGAGCCAGTCCCAGGGGAAGGCGGTGTCCGGGGCCCTCGGCGCCAGCGCGGGGCCGACCAGGACGGCGTTGTCGGGCCACTCCAGCGGGCCGGTCAGCGCCTCGCCGGTGAAGCCGACCAGCAGGTGCGGTGAGAAGCGCAGGTCGTGCGGCGGCTCGCCGGGCAGTCCGGCGGCCGTCCACATGGCGGCCATCCGCTGCTGGATCCACGCCTCCACCTTGGGCAGGGCGCGGTAGGGGCGGGTGAGTTCCATGGTGGTCGGCGCCATCGAGGCCCAGGGCAGTCCGGCCCGGTGCGCGGCGAGCGCTCCGGCGACCGCGTGCTGGTCCACGGCCAGGACGTCGGGACGGAAGGCCTCCACCGCGCGTTCGATGCCGGGCAGCGTGCTCTTCGCGTGCGGGACGATGTAGCCGTCCCAGCGCGACTTGGCGGCCGCCATGCCCCGGTCGGCCTGGCCGCGGTGGGCCCGCAGCGGGATCGGGGCGATCGCGGCGTCGGGCCCGAGCAGCGGTCGCAGGAACGACTCGGAGCCGGCCCACAGCACCTCGTGCCCGCGAGCGACCAGGTCCCGGGCGACGGCGGCCAGCGGGTTCACGTGGCCGGTCAGCGGCAGCGAGACGAAGAGGTAGCGTCCCATCAGATGCCTGCCGTGGTGGCACTGGTGAGGCCGTCGGCGCGATCGGCGCGGTCGGTGCGCCGGGCGGCCACATGGGCGGCCACGTCCCCGACGGTCAGCCCGATGATCTGGTCGATGTCGAGCCCGGCCACGTGCTCGACCAGGTCGACCCCGTCGCCGTACTGGTGTCGCAGTGCCGCGTTCCATTCGGCCAACTCATGCTCTTCCACGAGCAGTTCGCCGTCGACGCGGGTGTCCGGGCCGATGGCGTCCAGCCAGGCCCGGTCCTCGCCGACGACGCCCTGCAGGAGTTCGGCGATCCGGCGGACCAGCCCTTCCCCGGCCGTGCTCGCGCTCATGGCACCAGGCCGGGCGGCGGTGCCTGCGAGGAGTCCTGCTCCGGCTTGGTGGCCCGCAGTGCGCCGTAGGTGATGACGCCGGTGTCGAAGCCCTTCTTCATCAGCGGTCCGGCGTGGAAGAAGCCGAGCACGTCGACGCCGCGCTCGCGGGCGAGGTCACGCATGACCGTCCGGCCCCGCTCGAACTGCTGGATCTGCGCGAAGCCCGGGTCCCAGGAGTTGGCGACGGAGCTGCTCCAGTCCACGGTGGCGACGTCGGCGAAGCCGGCCGCGGCGGCCAGTCGCTCGTGCTCCTCCAGGGACGAGAAGTCGGGCATCACCTGGTGCACCAGGATCTGCCGGACGAGTTCCTGCTCGTCCTCGTCCAGTTCGCCGTCGCGGACGGACCAGGTGGCGACGGCGAGCGTGCCGCCCGGGGCGAGCATCCGCATCGACTCGGCGAAGAAGGTCTCCCGGTCGGCGATGTGCATCAGGCTCTCCACCGCCCAGACCACGCCGAAGGACCCGTCCGGGTACCCGGTGCTGAGCGCGTCGAGCTGGTGGAAGCGGGCCCGCTCGGCGACGCCCGCGGCCTGTGCCTTCTCGTTGGCACGCGCGGCCTGCAGGGCGCTGAGGGTGACTCCCTCGACGGTGCAGCCCAGCGGGCCGGCTAGGTACATGGCCGGTCCGCCGATGCCGCAGCCCACGTCGAGCACCCGTGAACCGGCGGGCACGCCGGCATAGTCGACCAGTTCACGGACCAGCCGGTCGGTGGCGGCGTGCCGGTCCGCTCCATTCAGGCCGGGAATCTCACCCGGATCCCAGAATCCGTGATGGACGTGCTCACCCCAGAGGTCCTCGTAGAGGTCGAGGGTGATGTCGTAGTAGCGCTCAACGGCCGTGTTGAGGCCGGAGTCGATCGCTGGTTCCACTTGTGCCGATCCTCGAAAAGTTGGCATGAATGCGGCATGAATGCGCACAACAAGGCGGCTGAACAAGGCGGCCGGCAAGAATTTGCGGAAATCGAACCCGCAAGACCGGATTGGTCTGATCCACTGCGGAGCGCACCTACGGGACACACAGCCCGTAGGTGTACGAAAGAGCAGGATGCCTTTGCAGCCACATTGCAAGAGATGAACCGCCTGAAGGGGCGGCAGGTGTTGCTGACAGGTAGTTGGAGTGTGGCAAAAACCCGCCGGATCACGGCAGTTGGCCAACCGGCGGCCACACTAGTGGGGGAGCGTTCTCCCGTCAATGCATCAAACAAACCTGTCTTGTCATCACAACTTGAAGCCAGCCCGCAGCTAAATGCCATGAAAGCTACAGGACTTGACATCAGGCAATGCAGAGTTGAAAGTTCGGCGTGGGAATTCTGTCAGCCCCTTTGGTCATGTACCTGAAAGAGGTTCCGGTTCATCATGAAGGCCGCTGCCACAACTCCGCCGACGGACTTAGGAACGCCCCCGCTCGATCCGTCCTGGGTCGACGAGGTCCTCCTTCGGGGTGCCGGCGCCGAGCCGTGCCTCTTCCTGGACGAACCGGTCAGCAGGGACGAACTGCGCCGGCTCGTCGGGGCCAGGCAGGCCACGCTGTCCGCGGCCGGCCTGCGCCGGGGCGGCTCGGTCGCGCTGTGCCTGGCCCCCTCGCTCGCGCTGGTCGCCAACCTGTTGGCGGCCTGGCGGATCGGGGCCCAGGCCGCACTGCTGGACCACCGGCTCACCCCCTTCGAGACCGACCGGGCACTCGCCCGGCTGGAACCGCAGGTGGTGGTCTCCGCCGCGCAGCCGGTCGGCAGCGGCCCGGCCCGCGGCTTCTACGAGCAGCAGGACGTCGTCACCGCCCGCCCCGGCCGCCCGGCCCGTAGCTCGCACGCCGTCGTGCAGCTCAGCTCGGGTTCGACCGGCCCATCGAAGATCATCGGCCGGACCGCGGCCGACCTGGTCGCCGAACTCGACCGGTACGCCCGGATCGACGGGGTGCCCCGGGCCGGCGAGCGGATCGTCTCGCTGGCCTCCATGGTGCACGTGCTCGGACTCGTCGGCGGCCTGCTGCACAGCCTGCACGCCGGGGTGCGGCTCGCGATCCCACGCAGGCCGACGGCGGACGGCATCCTCGCCACCGTCGCGGCCGGCCCCGAGCCGACCACCCTGCTCGGCGTGCCGTTCCACATCGAACTGCTCAGCTGGGTGACCGAACCACCCCGGCTGCCCCAGCTCACCGGCATGACCACGGGCGGCGAGCTGGTCCGGGCCCAGGTCCACGACGCCTTCGTGGACCGCTACGGCATCCGCCTCGGCAGCATGTACGGAATGACCGAGGTCGGCGTCATCGCCACGGACCTGTTCGGTGCCCACCGCCCCGAACTGACCCCGGCGCCCGGCATCACCCTGCGGTCGGTCGACGGCGAACTGCTGATCGCCCGGGAGCAGTCCCCCTACCTCGACCACGACCCGTCCGACGCCACGGCGGCGACCCGTTGGGCCGACGGCTGGCTGCGCACCAAGGACGGCGGCGCGGTCGACCCCGACACCGGGCGGGTCCGGGTGCTGGGCCGGCTGGACTCGCAGGTGTCGATCGGCGGCCTGAAGGTCGATCTGACCGAGGTCGAGCACACCCTCGCCGCCCTGCCGGAGGTGGCCGCCGCGGTCGTCGTCTTCGGCACCTCGATCGAGGCCTACGTCGTGCCGCGCGACACCGGCGCCACCTCGGCGCGGATCGAGGCGCAGCTCACCGAACGGCTGGCGGCCTACAAGCGGCCCCGCCTGATCCACCTCGTCGACCGGCTGCCGCGCACCGCCACCGGGAAGCTGGTCCGCGACCGGACCGCCCTGAGCGGCGCCGGCCGGCCGCCGCAGACCCCCACCGCCCAGTAGCAGTCCCACCGGCCGGCAGCAGAACCACCGGCACAGTCCCACCCGAAGAGTCCGACCCGAACCGTCCGACCCGAACAGTCCAACCGAAAAGGAAGTACCAGCGATGTCCACTGAGGCGATGTCCACCGAGGAGATCCGCGCGTTCGTGCTCTCCTCGCTGAGCGCGATGAACTACGACATCTCCGACGTCGACGACGACACGCTGCTCGGTCCGGCCGGCGCCGACCTGGAGTCGCTCTCGCTCGCCGAGTTGGGCGTCCGGGTCGAGGAGCGGTTCGGCGTCAGGTTCGACGACGACGAGGCCGAGCTGCTCGGCACCATGACGGTCGGCGAGTTCGGTGCGGCCGTGGCCGCCCGGATCCAGTCCGCACCCGCCGCGGGGCTCTGAGCGTGTCGGCCGCACTCGGACGGGACGAGGTCGTCGCGATGCTCGCCGGCTTCGGCGACCGCGCACCGGAGGAGGTGCCCGAGGGCATCGACTCGATGGAACTGGCCTGGCTGGTCCATCAGATCGAACAGCACTACGACCTGCACCTGGACGACGACACGATGGCCCGGATGACCACGGTGTCCGGCGTCGTCGACGTGCTCGGCGGCTTCGGCGGGCTCCGTCCCGACCGTGCCTGACCCGTACGGGCCGTGCCCCGGGCAGGAGCAGGAGCAGAGTCAGTGATCCAACCACACCGGCGGACGCGAAGGCGGACGCGGCAACAGGAACGAGGTGAACGAGGGTGACCGAGACCGTGTCGGCGGCCCGTCGCGGCCCCCGTCCCGTGGTCGTCACCGGGGCGGCCGTGCTCAGCGCCCTCGGCCGGGGCGTCCGGCCGCTGCTCTCCGCCGTACTCGACGGCGCACCGGCGTTCGCGCCGGTGCAGCGTTTCGACGTGTCCGGCCGACGGGTCGGCGTGGCCGCCGAGCACCCCGGAACCCCGGTGCTGGCGGACGAGTTGGACCGGATCGTGGGCGAGGCCTGCGACGAGGCCGGGCTCTCCGTCGCCCAACGGGCCGACTGCCCGCTGCTGCTGGCCGTGCACGGCGACCCGGTCCTCGCCCGGGTTCCCGTGCAGGACCGCCCCGCCCACGGCGCGGACGCGTTCGCGGCCACCGTCGCCCGGCGCGCCGGACTGTCCACCGCTCCCCGCGCCTACACCTCCGCCTGCGTGGCGTCGAGCACCGCCGTGGCCGACGCCGCCGCCGCCATCGCCCACGGGCAGGCCGACCGGATGGTGGTGGCGGCCGGATACCTGGTCGAGGCCGAGCAGTTCGCCGTCTTCGACGCCGGCCGGGCACTCGCCCGCGACGGGCGGATCCGCCCGTTCAGCGCCGGCCGCACCGGGCTGCTGCTCGGCGACGGCGTGGTCGCCGTGGTGGTCGAGGCCGCCTCGGCGGCCAGGGCCCGGCGGGCCCGGCCGCTCGCCCTGCTGGCAGGCTGGGGCCGCGCGGGCGACGCCTACCACGTCTGCAAACCACGGCCCGACGGTGCCGGACTGGCCCGGGCGATCACCGACGCCCTGCACCGGGGCGGGGTGGGGCCGGAGCGGGTCGGCTACGTGAACGCCCACGGCTCCGGCACTCCGATGAGTGACACCGCCGAGGCCGCCGCCCTGCACCGGGCGCTCGGTGACAGCGCCGCGGCCGTGCCGGTCAGCTCCACCAAGTCGGTGCACGGCCAGGCGCTGGAGGCCGGCGCCCTGCTCGAACTGGTCGTCACCATCGCGGCCCTGCGGGCCGGGAGGCTGCCGGTGAACGCGGGCTACCTGGGCCCGGACGAGACCTGCCCGCTGAACCTCGTCCTCGACCGGGCCGTGGAGACCGGCGCCGACCACGCGCTGAGCCTCACCACCGCCTTCGGCGGCGCGAACACCGCACTCCTGGTGGGTACGCCGTGAACCTGACCGCCACCGCGCCGAACGCCGCCGGGCCCGCATCCGGACCGGCGGGGGCGACTGCCGCCGCCCTGACCGCGGCCGCCTCGACGGCAGGCCTGCGGGTGCTGGCCTCGGCGCAGTGGCCGGAGACGGCCGAGGACGCAGCCCCGCCGGCCATCGCCGGGTTCGTGGTGTCCTCGTTCAGCCCGCTCGCCGCCGAGACGGCCCGGCGCTGCCTGCTGCGGCGGCCCGGCTCCCCGGCGCCCGCCCCCGGCCCGGCGGACGCCGCCGGACGGCCGGTCACCGCCGTGGTGGTGGTCAGCCCGCTCGGCGACCTCGCCGGTGCGGTGCACGTCGCCGAGACCGTCGACGCCGAGGGCCGGCTCGGGCCGCTGCTGTTCTTCCAGGCCGTCCCCAACGCCGTGGCCGGGCACCTGGCCGCGCAGTGGCAGCTGACCGGCCCGGTGGTGTGCGTCGGCGACACCGCCGCCGGGCTGGCCGTCACCGCCCTGCTGCTCGCCGACGGCGACGCCGAGGAGGCCCTGCTGATCCGCGTCGACCAGGCGCACACCCCCGGCGGCCCCGACCGCGCCGCCGCCCTGCTGCTCGGCCCCGGGCCGCAGCCCAGCCGAGAACCGCAGCACCACGAGGGAGAACAGCCGTGAGCGACGCGCCCCACAGGAACGCCCGGCGAGCGGACGTCGTCGTCAGCGGGATCGGCCTGGTGACCCCGGTGGGCTCCAGTGCCGACGAGGTGATGGCCGCGATGTGCGAGGGCCGCTCCGGACTCGCCCGGCCGGACGCTGACGGGCCGCTCGCCGCGTCACTGGAGGTGGCCGGCTTCGCGCCGCCCATCGACCCCGCGTCGGTGCTGCCCGCCCCCGACACTCGGCTGGTGGACCGCTACATCGTGATGGCGATGCGGGCCGCCGAGGACGCACTGGCCGACGCCGGCATCGAGGTGGGCCGCGACGTCGACCCCTACCGGATCGGCGTGATCCTCTCCGGCAACGGCGGGCTGGCCACCCTGGAGGCCCAGGTCATGGTCCGCGCCGAGCGCGGCCGGCTGGGCGTCAGCCCCTACCTGCTGCCCGGGATGCTGCCCAACATGAGCGCGGCCCGGGTCGCGATCCGGCACGGCATCCGCGGCTACAGCTCCTCCATCAGCACCGCCTGCGCGGCCGGCGCCCAGTCCGTCGGGGAGGGCCTGCGGCTGCTGCGCGCCGACGAGGCCGACGTGGTGGTGGTCGGCTGCAGCGAGGCGCCGCTGTTCCCCACCCTGGTCGACACCTTCGGCAACGCCCGTGCGCTGGCACGGGGTTGGAGCGACGACCCGACCGGAGCCAGCCGGCCCTTCGACCGCCGCCGCAACGGCCTGGTGATGGGCGAGGGCGCCGGGGTCCTGGTGCTGGAGCGCGCCGAGCACGCGGACGCGCGCGGCGCGGCCGGGTACGCCGACGTGCTCGGCTGGGGCGCGACCAACGACGCCCACCACCCGACCACCCCGCACCCGGGCGGCGAGGGCGCCGCGGCCTGCATGCGGCAGGCCCTGCGCAGCGCCGGGATCGAGCCGCAGGACATCGGCTACGTCAACGCGCACGGCACCAGCACCAAGCTGGGCGACCAGGCCGAGGCGCTCGCGCTCCGCACCGTCTTCGGCGGGCACGCCCCGCCGGTCAGCTCGACCAAGGCGGTCACCGGCCACATGCTCGGCGCCTCCGGGGTGGTCGAGTCGGCGGTCTCCGTCCTGGCGCTGCGGCGCGGACTGCTGCCCCCCACGCACAACCTGGACGACCCGGACCCGGCCTGCGAGCTCGACCACGTCCGCAAGGTCGCGCGCCCGGCGCCGGGGATCAGCCACGTCATGTCGAACTCGTTCGGGTTCGGCGGCCACAACATCAGCCTGGTCTACGGCCTGCCGAGCACTCGGCTGGCCAGACCCGTCTGACGGCACCGAGTGAACAGAGAAGGAACGGCTACTGCAATGGACTTCCTCGGCGTCGATCATGTCGAGTTCTACGTGGGTGACGCGCGCCAGGCGGCGTTCGTCCTCTGCTCCGGGTTCGGCTTCCGCCTCATCGGCCAGGGCGGTCCCGAGACCGGCCTGCCCGGCCAGCGCAGCCTGCTGCTCGGCCAGGGCGACTGCCGGGTGCTGCTCACCTCGGGCCTGACGCCGGACCACCCGGCGGCGCAGTACGTCGCCCGGCACGGCGACGGCGTGGCCGTGATCGCCCTCGGCACCCGGGACGCCGCCGCCGCGTACGCCGGTACGGTGTCCGGCGGCGCGACCGCCGTCCAGGAGCCCCGCACCTACGCCCGCGAGGGCGCCTCCGTGGTCACCGCCACCGTCTCCGGCTTCGGCGACGTGGTGCACCGGCTGGTCGAACGGCACGGCCCGGCGGGGGAGTTCCTGCCCGGCGCGATCGAGATGCTGGACGTGCCGCCGCCGGCCTCGCCGGACCTGCTGCTGAGCATCGACCACGCCGCCGTCTGCGTGCCGGACGGACAGCTCGACAGCACCACGCAGTACTACCGCAAGGCCTTCGGCTTCGAGGTGATCTTCGAGGAGTACATCGAGGTCGGCAAGCAGGGCATGTTCTCCCAGGTGGTGCAGAGCCCCGGCGGCGGCATCACGCTCACGCTGATCCAGCCGGACCTGAGCCGCTCCCCGGGCCAGATCGACAACTTCCTGGACTGGCACGACGGCCCCGGCGTCCAGCACCTGGCCCTGAACAGCCGCGACATCGTCACCACCGTCGACACGCTGGCGCGGCGCGGCGTCGGCTTCGCGCTCACCCCGGACGGCTACTACAGCTCGCTGGACGGCCGGCTGGGCCCGGTCGACCTCCCGGTGGAGGAGCTGCGCGGGCGCGGAATCCTGGTGGACCGCGACCACTGGGGCCAGATGTACCAGATCTTCGCCACCTCGATGCACGTCCGGCGCACCTTCTTCTGGGAGCTGATCGAGCGCCACGGCGCCCGCACCTTCGGCACCAGCAACATACCCGCCCTCTACGAGGCCAAGGAAAGGGAGCTCGCCACCGTGCAGCAGTCCGCCCAGACCCCCGAGACCACCGAGGCGGGGCACCGATGACCGCCGCCACCCGGACCTTGCGGTTCGAGCTCACCGACGAGGAACTGGCCCTGCTGCCCGGCGCCGACGAGGTCGCCTTCTACGCCGAGCACGGCTGGTACCTGACGAAGAAGCTGTTCACCGACGAGGAGGTGGACCTGCTGGCCGCCGCGAGCGAGGGCTACTACGCCGGCGAGCGCAGCCGCGCCCTGCCCGTCCGCCCGCCCAGGCTGGCGGCCTGGCAGCCCTCGGACGGGCCCGTCCAGCGCCACAACGACTACGTCCACTACGAGAGCGACCCGATCGCCCGGGTGCTGTGCAAGCCGCTGATCGGGGCGGTGGCCGCACTGCTGGCCGGGGCGGACGAGATCCGGGTGTTCCAGTCGACGCTGATCCTCAAGCCGGCCGTCGTCGGCGAACCCAGCAACATCGTGCCCTGGCACTTCGACAAGCACTACTGGTCCACCTCGACCTCCGAGCGGATGCTGACCGCGTTCGTGCCGTTCCACGACTGCGACGAGGAGATGGGCACGCTCACCGTGGTGGACGGCAGCCACCTGTGGCGCGAGACCGGCCGCCAGGACTCGATGACCAAGCACTTCGCCGACCGCGACAACGCCGACCTGGAGCGGGTGCTCGCCGAGAACGCCGCCTACAACGGCACCGGGATCCGCAAGATCCCGCTGGTCATCCCCAAGGGCCACATGAGCTTCCACCACTGCCGGACGTACCACGGCAGCGGCGCCAACCGCAGTGACCGCCCGCGCCGCGCGATCTCCTTCCACCTCCAGGACGGCGGGAACGAGTACCGCAGCTTCGCGCTCAGCGACGGCAGCACCGCCGCGTACAACCACGACGTGCTGGTCCGGCGGCTGCCGGACGGCCGCCCCGACTACGCGGACCCGGAGTTCTGCCCGGTGCTCTGGCGGGCCGAGGGCGCGGCCGGCCATGGCTGACGCACCGGCCGACCCGGCGGCCCTGTACCGGACGGTCGCGCTGATCCGCGGCTTCGAGCAGCGGGCGATCGAGCTGGTCAGGGCCGGAGTGGTGCTCGGCGGCATCCACCCGTACACCGGCCAGGAGGCGATCGCCGCAGGCACCTGCGCGGCGCTGCGCCCCGACGACGTGATCACCAGCACCCACCGCGGCCACGGCCACGTCCTGGCCAAGGGCGCCGACCCGGCCCGGATGATGGCCGAGCTGGCGGGCCGCACCAACGGGCTGAACCGGGGCCGCGGCGGCTCGATGCACGCGGCCGACTTCGGCGTCGGCGTGCTCGGGGCGAACGCCATCGTCGGCGCGGCCGTGCCGATCGCGGCGGGCGCCGCCTGGGCCCTGCGGCGGGCCGGCTCCGACCGGGTCGCGGTCACCTACTTCGGCGACGGCGCCGTCAGCCAGGGCGTCGTGCTGGAGAGCTTCAACCTGGCCGCACTGTGGCGGGTGCCGGTCGTCCTGGTCTGCGAGAACAACGGCTTCGCCACCTCGATGCGGACGGCTCAGACCGTGGCCGGCAGCATCACCGGCCGGGCCGCCGCCTTCGGCATCCCGGCCCGCACCGTGGACGGGACGGACCCGGAGGCCGTCCTCGAAGCCACCGCCGAGGCGGTCGGGCGGGCCAGGGCCGGCCAGGGTCCGACCCTGCTGGAGTGCACCACCTACCGCTTCGACGCCCACCACACCTGGGAGCACACCGCGCGTCCCCGCTACCGCACCGACGAGGAGGTCGCCGCCGGCCGGGCCCGCGACCCGCTGGAGATCCAGGGCGCGCGCATCCCCGCCGCCACCCGCACCGCGATCGACGCCGAGCTCGCCGAACTGCTCGACCAGGCCGTGGAGTTCGCCCGCACGGGCCCGCACCCCGACCCGGCCACCGCGCTGGACCACCTGTACGCCACCGGCCTGCGCGCCAGGGCGGGGGCGCTCTGATGCCGAACCTCTCCTACCTCAAGGCACTGAACCGCGCGATCGGCGACGAGATGGACCGCGACGGCGACGTCTGCGTGTTCGGCGAGGACGTCGGCGTGGCCGTCACCCACGCCACCGCCGGGCTGCTGAAGCGCTTCGGCCCGGAGCGCGTGCTGGACACCCCCATCTCCGAGCAGGCGTTCACCGGCTTCGCCACCGGCGCCGCGATGGCCGGGCTGCGGCCGCTGATCGAGTTCCAGATCCCGGCGCTGCTGTTCCTGGTCTTCGAGCAGATCGCCAACCAGGCGCACAAGTTCTCGCTGATGACCGGCGGCCAGACCCGGGTGCCGGTGACCTACCTGCTGCCGGGCTCCGGCTCCCGGGAGAGCTGGGCCGGCCAGCACTCCGACCACCCCTACAGCCTGTTCGCCCACGTCGGCGTGAAGACGGTGGTGCCGGCCACCCCGTCCGACGCCTACGGCCTGCTGGCGACGGCGATCCGGGACGACGACCCGGTGGTGGTCTTCGCCCCCTCCGGCGCGCTCAGCGTCCGCGAGAACGTGGACTTCGCGCAGCTCGCACCCGTACCGCTCGGGGTCGGCCGGATCCACCGCAGCGGCACCGACGTCACCGTGGTGGCGGTGGGCCACCTGGTCCACGACGCCCTCGCGGTGGCCGAGGAGCTGGCCGGCTCCGTCTCGGTCGAGGTCTTCGACCCGCGCTCGCTGTTCCCCTTCGACTGGGCCGGGCTGGCCGCGTCACTGGAGCGGACCGGGCGGCTGGTCGTCGTCGACGACTCCAACCGGAGCTGCGGCATCGGCGCGGAGATCGTCGCCACCGCCGCCGAGGAGATGCGGCTGATCGCGCCGCCCCGCCGGATCACCCGGCCGGAGGGCGCCGTGCTGCCCTTCGCCCGGGAACTCGACCTGGCCTGCCAGCCCACCAGGGCCCAGCTCAGGGCGGCGGTCGAGAAGGTGGCCGGCGCCGGATGAGCGGGAGACCCAGCGCCACACCCGGAACAGGCAGCCGCACGGAAACCCCCAAGGAGCGCAGAGTGACGGGCACCAACATCAGAGCGCGGCTGGCCGCCGACCCCGGCCTCGGCGCGGGCAACGTGCTGCCCAAGCTGTTCGAGCACGGGGCCGACCCGGACGGGCCGGGCGCCGCCTTCGACGTCCCCGTCGACGGCTACCCGGCGGGGCACGGGCTGACCCTGGGCCAACTCCGCGAGCGGGTGGCGGCCAGGGCGGCCTGGTGGCACGAGCAGGGCGTCGGCCCGCGCGACCCGGTCGCGGTCTACGTGTCCAGCTCGGCGGACTGCCTGCTGAACTTCCTGGCGCTGACCTGGCTGGGCGCGATCCCCGCGCTGATGAACCAGTACATCCCCGGCGACATCGCCGCCGAGTACATCCGGCGGCTGCGCGGCGTCGGACTGCTCACCGACCCGGAGCACCGGGCCCGGCTGGCCGGCGAGGACCTCGGCGTGCGCGTCCACGGCGACACCGCCGAGACCGGCACCGGGGACCCGGCGCTCGCCCCCGAGCACTACCGGCACCACGCCGACGACCCGATCGCCATCACCCACTCCTCGGGCACCACCCGGATGCCCGCCGCGGTCGTGCACTCCAACGACAGCCTGTTCGCGGCCACCCGGCTGTTCCGGCTGGCGTCACCGCGGGCGAGGGGCACGGCCCGGATCCTCAGCGCGCTGCCGGCCGCCCACGCCGCCGGCATCTCGGCGCTCAACCTGGCCCTGTGCAACCGCAGCGAGCTGTTGTTCCTGTCCACCCAGAACGACGGCGCGGCGGTGGTGGACGCGATCGAGAGCTGGCGGCCGACCGGCGTCCTCGGCTTCGCCGCCACCTGGGCCCAGATGGCCCGCCACGACCTGGGCAGCCGGGACC
Source organism: Kitasatospora sp. NPDC057223 (assembly GCF_042669755.1). NCBI lineage: Bacteria > Bacillati > Actinomycetota > Actinomycetes > Kitasatosporales > Streptomycetaceae > Kitasatospora > Kitasatospora sp. NPDC057223. The sequence goes on from NZ_JBHUWW010000011.1 coordinate 79,382, forward strand.
TGGAGTCGGTGTCCCTCTGGTTCAACACCGGCGACTGCGCGCACGAGCCGCACATCCGCCACCTGGTCGCGGCCGGCTCCCGGGAGACGGTCACCCGCGAGGGGGTGCGGCGCGTCCCCGGGTCCAGCTTCGTCGACGGCCTGGGCTCCACCGAGATGGGCCACTCCGCGTTCCACATCACCCACAGCACCGACACCGAGCGCTACGGGCGCTGCGTCGGGGTGCCGCACGGCTTCGCCGAGGTCGCGCTGCTGGACACCCGCACCGGCCGCGAGGTCGGGGTCGGCGAGGTCGGGCACTTCGGGCTGAAGGCGCCGTCGCTGGCCCCCGGTTACTGGAACGACTCGTCCGCCACCTACCGCAACCGCCTGAACGGCTACTACCTCACGGGCGACCTGATGTACCGCGACGAGGAGGGCTACTACTTCCACGTCGACCGGGCGGTCGACGCCGTCGACCTGGGCGGCGGCGAATGGCTCTACACGGCGATGAGCGAGGAGCGCATCCTCGCGAACTGCCCCGACGTGCAGGACTGCACGGTGGTGTCGCTGGAGGTCGACGGCCGGGTCGTCACCGACGTGCTGCTCGCCCTGCACGCCACCGCCGACCCGGACACCGACCGCACCCCGCCGGTGCGCGCCGCGCTGACCGAGGCCGCGGCGGCCACCCTGCGCAGGGTGGTGGCCATCTCCGAGGACGAGCTGATCCTCGGCCCGACCGGCAAAGTACGGAAGTTCCTGATGCGCCAGCGACACCTGGCAGAGACGGCGGCGGCCCGATGAGCGACCCGGAGAACCGGCAGGCACCGGGCCAGGAGACACCGGGCCAGGAGACACCGGTCCAGCAGGCACCCGTCGAGGAGACAGCTCTCCAGCAGGCACCCGTCCGGGAGCCCGACGAGCGGGTGGCCGTGGACTTCACCGGCGTCGGCTCGGGCGTCGACGAGATGTCCTGGGGCATGTGGGAGATCTGGCACGCGATGGTGGACCAGCGCAGCTCGCTGCCCATCGGCGGCCGGATGGCCCTGCCCGCAGGGACGACCGTCGCCGCCGTGGCCGAGGAACTGCGCTACCTGATGAGCCGGTTCCCCTCGATGCGGACCCTGCTCAGGTTCGACGCGGCGGGCTGGCCCACCCAGGAGCTCTTCGGCTCCGGCAGCACGACCCTGGAGGTCTACGACGCCGGGGACGCCGACCCCGACGAGGTCGCGAGCGCGGTCGAACAGCGTTACCGGTCGGTCGACTTCGCGTACGCCACCGAATGGCCGGTGCGGATGGCGGTGGTGGTGCGGGACGGCCTGGCCGTCCAGCTGGTCAGCATCATGAGCCACCTGGTCACCGATGCCGTCGGCGGAACGATCATGCTCCGCGAGGTGCAGGAGCGGTCGACCGCGCCGGTCACCGGCCTGCAGCCGCTGGAGCAGGCCGGCTGGCAGCGCTCGCCGGCCGGGCAGCGGCAGAACGACAAGGCCCTGCGCCACTGGGAGCGGGCCCTCAGGACGATCCCGGCCCGCCGGTTCCCGCCGTCGCCGGAGCAGGGCACCCCCCGGCACCGGGTCGGCCTGTTCGAGTCCCGGGCCCTGCGGCTGGCGGTGCCGCTGATCGTCGAGCGGACCGGCACCGACACCCAGATCGTCCTGCAGGCCCTGTACGCGATCGCGCTGCGGCGGATCAACGTCGCCGGCCCGGTGGTGGTCCGGCCCGTCGTCAACAACCGCTTCCGGTCCGACCTGAGCGACGTGGTGTGCATGGTCGCCCAGGCCGGCATCTCGGTGCTGGACATCGGGGACGGCACCGTCGACGAGGTGGTCGAGCTGACCCGGCGCGGCGCGCTGGCCACCTACAAGCACGCCTACTTCCACCCGGAGAAGCTGAACGAACTGATCGCCAGGGTCTCCGAGGAGCGGGGCGAGCGCGTCGACGTGCAGGTCTTCCTCAACGACCGCACGGCCAACCGGCCGCGGGAGGAGGGTATCGCGTCGGACCCCGAGGAGCTGGCCCGGCAGTTGCGGAAGGCGCGGGAGGACAGCGGGTTCCGCTGGATCCACGAGAGCGACGAGCAGGTCGACGCGTTCTACGTGGCCTTCGACGACCTCCCCGACGCGCTGTTGATGGAGATCCAGACGAACACCCGCTACTTCTCCTCCGACCACGCCGAGGCGCTCGCCCTGGGCGTGGAGGCGCTCGCGGTCGAGGCGGCCCTCGACCCGGGCACGCGCACCGGGCCGCTGGTCGGCGCCGCGCCTGCGGGGCAGGAGCCGGAGCGGGAGCCGGTTCAGGACGCGGAGCAGATCCGGTGACCGCGCTGCTGGCGGTGGCCGACCACCTGCCGCCCGGCCGGGTGCCGATCGAGGAGCTGGCCGGGGAGTTCGGCCTGACCTCGATGCAGGTCAAGATCTTCCGCCGCTACCACAAGCTCGGCGAGGTCGCCCGCGATCCGGACGGCAGCCTGCTCGACCTGCTGCGCGGAGCGGTCGCCGGCCTGGACGCCCTGCGCGGCCGGGAGCAGCACGTCCGCTACGTGCTGCACGCCCGCACCTTCCCGACCGTGGTGCCGTACCCGCACAACCCCGTCCGGGAGCTGTGCCGGGAGCTCGGCCTCGACCGGGCGACGGTCTTCGCGGTCGGCCACCACGCCTGCGCCTCGGGCCTGCTGGCCATCGACGTGGCGGGCCGGCTGCTCGCGGCCGACGACGACCCGGACGGCCTCGCCCTCGTCCTGGCGGGGGAGAAGGCGTTCACCCCCGAGGCCGGGATGGTCCCCGACACCTCGTTCTTCGGCGAGGGCGCCTCGGCCTGCCTGGTCGCCCCCTCCGGGGACCGCGACCGGGTGCTGTCCTACGCCGCCGACCTCCGGGGCGAGTTCGACAGCGACGCGGAGGAACAGGCCCTGGAGTTCCAGCGGATCTACTCCGACGCGCTGGCGGAGGCGATCCTCGCCGCCGTCGGCCGGGCCGGGCTGACCATGGACGCGATCGGGGTGATCCTGCCGCACAACGTCAACAACGTCGCCTGGCACCAGGTCTGCCGCACCCTCGGCTACCCCCGCGAGCGGGTCGTGCTCGACAACGTGGCGACGGCGGGCCACGTCTTCTGCGCGGACAACCTCGTCAACTACCGCACGGCGCGCGAGCGGGGGCTGCTGCGGCCGGGCGAGCCCTACGTGATGGCCGCCGCGGGCGCCGGACGCGGCGCCACCTTCTCGGCCATGGTCCTCCAGCACTGACACCCCCACCCACCCACGAACCACCACCGAAGGATCCACGATGACGGAGCGGGACACCGCCCTCCCAGCCATCGACCCGGCCCTGCGCGAGCAGATGGTCGAAGGCATCTGCGCCCTGCTCCCGCACGTGCTCAAGCGCGAGGTGACCGGGGCCACGGCCGACACCACGCTGATGGAGGCCCTCGGGATGAGCTCGACCAGCGGCCTCGAACTCATCCTGGAGCTGGAGGAACGCCTGGAGCTGGAGATCAGCGTCGAGGAGCTCGGCCGGGAAGACTTCGGCACGGTCGGCTCCCTGGCCGACTACGTCGCCGGGAACCTGCTCCCGGAAGCGTGACGATGCGCACCTTCGCACCGGCCGCCGCGACCGGCGCCGCCACCACCGCCGACGGGCCGTCGCCCGCCTGGGGGATCCGCCGCGCCGCGCGGCTGGCCTTCCCGACGCCGGCGGCGCTGGCCGGCGACCCCGTCCACGCCCAACGCCTGCGGCGCTACCTGGCCGACCTGCTGCGCCCGTACGGCCGCGAACTCGACCCGGACGCGCTGGGGCCCGACGCCGTGAGCTGTGACGGCCAGTCCTACGGGGAGATGGCCGAGACGCTGATCGACGCGATCGTGCCCGCGGGCGAGTCCGTCGACCTGCTGGTGCTCGCCCACTCGATCCCCGACATCACCCCGGGCCGCGCCACGACCACCTACCTGAGCCACGTCTGCCCCGGCACCCCGATGGCCTTCGCGGTCAGCGACCAGGGCGCGGCCGGCGCGTTCACCGCGCTGCGCCTGGTCGACGCCTACGCGCGCTCGGGCGGGCTCCGGCGGGCGCTGCTGCTGGTGGTCGAACAGGACTCGCTGCCCTACCACCCCGGAGTCCCCGTGCCCGAGGTCGCCGGGAGCCGCGGGGTGGCGCTGCTGTTCGGCGAACCGCTGCCGGGGGAGCGGGCGGCCAGGATCTCCCGGGTCGGTACGCACCTCCTGCCCACGGACTCCCCCGGTGAGGCGCGGGCCGCCGAACTCGCCCTGCTCGGCGGCGGCCCGGAGCCGGTGACCGCCGTACTGGGCGGTGTGCCGGTCGCCGGGGCCGCCCACGCGCTGCCCGCGGATCTGCGGTTCGCCGACGCCGGACAGCCCGGCACCGGCGTGTGGTGGGAGCTGGCAGGCGAGCTGGCCGGGCCGTCCACCGGGCCGCGCAGGCTGCTGCTGGCCGACCACGACGCCGGACTGCACCACCTCTCGCTGGCCACGGTCGACCTGGACGGCGCCGACGGGGTGTCCAGGTGACCGTGCCCGTGACCGCCGCGCCCGTGACTGCCGCGCCCGTGACCGCCGCGCCCCTTGCCTCCCCGGGCCCGCTGCGCATCGAGGACTACCAGGACCTCGCCCGGCGCCGGCTCGACGACCAGGTCTGGGACTTCATCGAGGGCGGCGCCGGCACCGAGCGCACTGTCGACGCCAACCGGCGTGCCTTCGCCCGGGTGACGCTGCGACCGAGGGTGCTGGTCGACGTCTCCGCCTGCGACACCGGGACGGAACTCCTCGGCGCCCCACTGGCCACCCCGGTTGGCATCGCGCCCACCGCCTACCACCGGCTGGCCCACCCCGACGGCGAGGTCGCCACCGCCCGGGGCGCCGGCGCGGCCGGGGCGCTCTACGTGGTCAGCGTCTTCGCCAGCCGCACCCTGGAGGACATCGCCGCCGAGGCCGCCGGGCCACTGTGGCTCCAGCTCTACTGGCTGCGCCGCCGCGACGTCCTGGCCGCGCTGGCCGACCGGGCCGCCGCAGCCGGCTACCGCGCGATCGTGCTGACCGTGGACGCACCACAGCTGGGGCGCCGCCACCGGGACGCCCGCAACGGCTTCGCGATCCCGTCCGGCATCGCCGCGGTCAATCTCGACCCGGCGCTGATGGCCTCGGCCCACCGCTCCGGCGCCGGCCGCTCCGCGCTGGCGGTGCACACGGCGGAGGCCGTCGACCCGTCGGTGACCTGGGCAGACCTGGCCTGGCTGCGCGCGCGCAGCGGGCTGCCGCTGGTCCTGAAGGGCATCCTCACCGCCGAGGACGCGCTGCTCGCCGTGGAGCACGGGGCCGACGCGATCGTGGTCTCGAACCACGGCGGCCGGCAGCTGGACGGTGCGCCCGCGAGCCTGGACGCGCTGGCGGAGGTGGTGGACGCGGTCGGCGCCGCCTGCCCGGTCCTGTTCGACGGCGGGGTCCGCAGTGGCGCCGACGCTTTCGCGGCGCTCGCCCTGGGGGCCGGGGCGGTCCTGCTCGGCCGTCCGGTCCTCTGGGGGCTGGCCGCCGCCGGCGCCGCCGGCGTGGCCGGCGTGCTCGACCTGGCGACCGAGGAGCTCGCCCACACCATGGCACTCACCGGCCGGCCCGCCCTGGCGGCCGTCGACCGGTCCGCAGTCGCGGTCACCCGAGGGACAGACCGATGAGGGACACGAGGGACGGCCGGACGATGACGACAGAACTGGCACGCGAGGATCTGCACGCGTCGGTGTCCGACCCGGCGTCGGCATCGATGAACTTCCTGAACGAGGTCTCGGCCCGCTTCCCCGACGCCGTCTCGCTGGCGGCCGGCCGCCCGCACGACGCCTTCCACAGCACCGACGACCTGGACCGATACCTCCGCAGCTACCTCGCCCACCTGGAGCAGCTCGGCCTCGACGCGGACGAGCGCCGCCGCCAGCTCATGCAGTACGGCCGGACCAACGGCTACCTCGGCACGCTGATCGCCCGGATGCTCCTCCTGGACGAGGGGATCGCGGTGCCCGAGCAGGCCGTGATGGTCACCACCGGCGCCCAGGAGGCCATGGTCATCGCGCTGCGCGGGCTGTGCGCGCGGTCCGGCGACGTGGTGCTCGCCGTCGAGCCCTGCTACGTCGGCTTCACCGGGGCGGCCAGGCTGCTCGGCATCGAGGTCGTGCCGGTGCCCGAGACGGCGGACGGCCTCGACCCGGAGGCCGTGCTCGCCGTCGCCCGCGCCGTCCGGGCCGGCGGCCGCCGTCCGCGCGCCCTCTACCTGGTGCCGAACTTCGCCAACCCGTCCGGGGTCTCGATGCCGGTACCGGCCCGGCGCCGGCTGCTGGAGGTGGCGGCGGAGGCCGACCTGCTCATCCTGGAGGACGACCCCTACGGGCTGTTCGGGCTGGACGACGAACCCCGGCCCGCGCTCAAGGCGCTGGACACCGACCAGCGGGTGGTCTACCTCGGCTCCTTCGCCAAGTCCTGCTTCCCCGGCGCCCGGATCGGGTTCCTGGTCGCCGACCAGAGCGTGATCGACGCCCAGGGCCGGCGCACGCTGCTCGCGGAGGAGCTGTCCACCGTGAAGAGCCTGCTCACGGTGAACACCTCGCCGGTGGCGCAGGCCGTGGTCGGCGGCTTCCTGGTCGAGTCCGGGTGCAGCCTCAGGACGGCGGTCAAGGAGAAGATCCAGTTCTACCGCGCCAACCTGCGCACCCTGCTGGCGGCCCTGGAGCACTCCTTCGCCGACGAGCCGAGGGTCCGCTGGAACGCGCCGGACGGCGGCTTCTTCGCGGTGGTCGACGTGCCGTTCACCGCCGACGAGAGCCTGCTGGAGATCTCCGGCCGCGACTACGGGGTGCTGTGGACCCCGATGGCCTTCTTCCACGCCGGCGACGGCGGCCGGCGCGCCCTCCGGCTGTCCTGCAGCGCCCTGGAGCCGGCGCAGATCGAGGAGGGCGTGCGCCGCCTCGCCCGGCTGGTCAGGGACCGGGCCGAGCCGCCGGACCCGGCCGGCCCGGTGAACCGTGCGGTCACGACGGTGCGCGGGTGACCGGCGCCGAGGACACCGTGCGGCTGTGGCTGGTGTCCGACCAGTGGTCCGGACCGGCCCTGGCGGGCCTGCTCGCCGTGCTGGACCGCGACGAACGGCTCCGCGCCGAGGCCTACCGCTCGGCCGAGGACCGGCGGCGTTTCGTCATCGCCCACGGCGCCGTCCGCCACATCGTCGCCCGGCGGCTCGGGGCCGCCCCGGCCGACATCCGCTGGCGGTACGGACCGCACGGCAAGCCGGAACTCGCCGGCCCGCACACCGGCGCCGAGGTCAACCTCTCGCACTGGGAGGCCGTCGCCATGGTGGCGCTCTCGCCGTCGCGCCGGGTCGGCGTGGACGTGCAGCGGGTGCTGCCGATGCCGCGGTTGAACGCCACCGCCATGGCGGAGCGCTACTTCCCGCCCGAGGAGGCCCGCTTCGTCCGGGAGACGGCGGATCCGTCGCGCCGGGCCGAACACTTCGCCCGCCTCTGGGCCCGCAAGGAGGCCCTGGTCAAGGCGCACGGCGGCCGGCTGACCCAGGGGCTGCGGATACCGCTGCTCGACAGCGGCACCGGGAGCGCCGCGAACCCCGACGACGCCTGGTCACGCGACTACCGCGTCGTCGACGTCCCCGCGCCGAGCGGCTACCGGGCGGCCGTCGCCCTGTCCGGAACCGAGGACTTCCGGGTGACCCTGCACCGGTGGGCCCGGCCCGACCGTGCCACCTCGCGGCTCCACGCGCAGCCCACCCGGTACACCTGACCGGGCCGACCATCCGACGTTCCGCCGATAGGAGCAACGCCATGCCCCTGGACCCACAGCTCCGGACCCTGCGCGAGCAGCGCGCCCGCAGCGGCGCGGCCCCCCTCTACACCCTGTCCGTCGAGCAGGCCCGGGCCGCCGACCTGGCCTCGATCCGGGCCGCCGGCGGCAGCCCCCGCCCCCTCTACGAGGTGGTGGACCGCCGACTGCCGGGGCCCGGCGGCGATCTTCCGGTCCGGATCTACCGGCCGAACGCGGTGCGGCCGCTGCCCGCGCTGCTCTACTACTTCGGCGGCGGATGGGCCCTCGGCAGCATCGACACCGCCGACGTCCTCTGCCGCGACCTGGCCGCCGAGACCGGCTGCCTGGTCGTCACCGTCGGCTACCGGCTCGCCCCCGAGCACCCCTTCCCGGCAGCGGTGCACGACTGCCACGCGGCGCTCCGCTGGGTCGCCGGCCACGCCGAGGAGCTGGGCGCCGACCCGGCCAGGCTCGCGGTCGGCGGCGACAGCGCCGGCGGCAACCTCGCGGCCGCGGTGACCCTGCTCGCCCGGGCCGACGGCGACCTCCCGCTGGCCGGGCAACTGCTGGTCTATCCCAACACCGACCAGCTGGCCGACGACGCGTCGATGCGCGACAACGCCGACCCGTGGCTGTTCAACCACCACTCCGTGGCCTGGTACGGCCGGCACTACCTGACCGCCCCCGAGGACGCCGGGCACCCGTTGGCCTCCCCGCTCCGGGCAGCCGACCTGAGCGGGCTGCCCCCGGCCCTGGTCCTCACCGCCGAGTACGACCCGCTGCGCGACCAGGGCGAGGCGTACGCGGCCCGGCTCGCCGCCGCCGGGGTGCCGGTGGAGCTCACCCGCTACCCCGGGATGGCCCACGGGTTCTTCGCCATGACCGGCGCCGTCGACGCCGCCCGCACCGCCAACCTCCAGGCGGCCCGGTTCCTCCGGGACCGCTTCGAGCACGGCGGCCTTCGGGAAGTGCCGACGGACGCGGGCGCCGTTGGCCGATGATGGCGGGGTGACGGAGAACCACGGACCCGGGCGGTTGAGCGACGACGCGGAGATGTCCGCCGTCGCCCTGGTACGGGTGCGCCTCGCCGCCGGGTCGCCGGCGGCGGCGGCCCGGCCGTGTGCGGACATCCTCGACCGGTTCGAGGAGCGGTTCGGGCCGCAGGGCCTGCGATCGCTGGCGGTCCACCTGGTCGAGATCACGGCCGGGCTCGCGGGCGGCCGGCTGGCCGCCCTGGAGCGCCTGGAGCAGATCGAGCGGGACGCCCTCCACCGTCAGCAGCAGCGCGGGGGACCGTCCGACCCGTGACGCCGGCGGTGCCGGCCCGGGTCGTCGGGGCCGCCGTCAGGACCGGGCCAGGACGCAGAACTCGTGGCCCTCCGGGTCGGCGAGCACCGTCCACGGCACCTGGCCCTGCCCCACCTGGGCGGGCGTGGCCCCGAGAGCCCGCAGGCGCGCGACCAACTCCGTCTGATGGGCCGCGGAGGTGGTGGCGAGATCCAGGTGCACACGGTTCTTCGTCGCCGTTCTGGGCTCCGGGACGGTGACGACGTCCACACAGACGCGGCCGGGTCCCGCCAGTCGAAGCCTTCGCGTCCGACGTCGGTCTCGCTGCGGCCCCCGCTGGAGACACTGCCGGCCGAGCGCGTCGCCGTTGCCCGGGGAGCCGGCAGCACCGGCCCACCATGAACCGTGATTCGTCCACCGGACTCGACCGACTCGGCCCCGCCTACACGGCTCGCCTCGCCCCGACCTCCTACGCTGGCCGAATGAGCAGCGACAGCACCAGCGCGGCCGCCGACCTCGCGGACGCCCTGGACGACTTCACCGACAAGGCCGCCGGCACCGGCGCGGAGCGCGACGTGTGGCTGACCGTCGGCGCCCCGCACGACAACGAGCAGCGCACCGTCCAACTGCCGGCCGACGTCGCAGACTGGATCGCCGAGCTGCTCCGGGCCGAGCAGCCGGACCCGGCCCGGGGCGCCGGATCCGCCACCCACGACCAGGATGACGGCGAGCGGCGCGACGACGGCCAGCGCGACGCAGGCCAGGGCGACGACGGTGCCGGTACCACGGTCTGGTGGGGCTGACCGGCCTCACTCCATCTCTTCGGCGTCACCGATGGCGACGCGAAGGTCGTGCATGTTCTCCAGGATCTCGGTCACCGACGTCTCGGCGCGCCCGAGGGCCTGGCGGACGCCCTGGTCGTCGTCCGCCTCGAAGCGGAGGTGGGCGTCCAGGGTGTCCGCCGCGGTCACCATGGCCATGGACGACGCGGTCAGGCCCGGGGGAGGGATCTCCTCGTCGAGGTCCATGAACTGGGTCGCGGTCCGCTGCAGCCGGTTGACCAGGACGTTGAAGGCCAGAGCGGGATCGCCGACCTGTCCGCTCCAGCCGAGGACGGCCTCGGCGATGTCCAGCTCCTGGTCGTCCCCGAGCCGGGTGGCGACGGTGATCTCCAGTTCCACCGTGGCCAGCAGGGCGCCGAGCAGTTGCCGGCGGACCCCCTCCTGCGGTCCCTCGGGCCACAGTTCCGGGTCGAGGACCGGTTCCGCTCCCAGCGCGACCAGGGCCGCGAAGAGCTGCTCGGCGCTCACCGGGTGCTCGCTGCAGATACTCACGCGCCCAGCCTCACCGAATCCCGGCACGAGTGCACGCCCGCCGGGCCCGGGGCCCCGCCGGCACGGCTACGGCCTGTGACGCCGCGCGGCGCCGGCCCCACGTCGGCCAGGTGGGGACTGCGGCCGTCGGGGCGGGGGCCGTCCCGCCGGAGTGCCACGTCCGGGTGAAGGGACCGCGGACGTCACACCGGTCGGGCCCGCCCCGACGGCGCGTCGCTGCGGTGCGTGCCCGGACCGGAAGATCTACCGTCGTCCGGGAGAGACCCGAGTAGCTGGAGGAAGCCGTGCCGGAGCAGAAGATCACCACCTGCCTGTGGTTCGACGACCAGGCCGAGGAGGCGGCGCGGTTCTACACCTCGCTGTTCCCGGACTCCCGGATCGGGGACGTCCAGCGCTACGGCGAGGCGGGCCCCGGGGAGGCGGGCTCGGTGATGACCGTGACGTTCCAACTCGGCGGCCAGCCCTACGTCGCGCTCAACGGCGGCCCGCTGTTCACGTTCACCGAGGCGATCTCGCTCCAGGTCGGCTGCGAGGACCAGGCGGAGGTCGACCGGCTGTGGGCCGCCCTCACCGAGGGCGGACAGGAGAGCGCCTGCGGCTGGCTGAAGGACCGGTACGGGTTGTCCTGGCAGATCACCCCCCGGCGGCTGATCGAGCTGATCAGCGACCCGGACCCGGTCAGATCCCAGCGGGTGATGCGGGCGATGCTGCAGATGGGGAAGATCGACATCCAGGCGCTGGAGTCCGCCTACGCGGACGGCGGCGAGGCCGACGCGGCCCCGTAGGGCCGCCGCGGGCCCCGTACGGTGCTCATTCGCCCGGCCGTGACCGGAATATGAGTGAGATTGTATGTCTTTCTTTCGGGGGCTTTCTCCGCGCCTTGACCCTCCCTATCTTATTCGTGGGCACACTATTTCAGTGTGATTCCAGTAGTTCGGGAGGGAACAGCTCATGTTTGCCATGCGCGCCTGCGTCATCGCCGCCACCTCTGTCCTGCTCGCCAGTGCCGGCGCCACAGCCTCGGCGCAGACCGTCAGCCGGTTCGACGACGGCAGCTTCGAGAACCCGAGGGCGGCGGCCAACAGCTTCTCCACCGTGTCCGCCGGGCAGAGCATCGGGCCGTGGCGGGTCACCGCGGCGAACGTCGACCTGATCGGCGCCGGTTTCTGGCAGGCGGCGGAGGGAGACCAGTCCGTCGACCTCAACGGCGGCAACGCCGGCGCGGTGGCCCAGACCTTCACCACCGTCCCCGGCGCGACCTACACCGTCACCTACGCCCTGGCCGGCAATCCCGCAGGCGCCCCGGCCCTCAAGACCGGCACCGCCCTCATCGACGGGCAGAACTTCCAGGACTTCTCCTTCAACATCACCGGCAAGACGTTGAGGGACATGGGTTACGTCTACCGGCAGTTCACCTTCCAGGCCACCGGCTCGGCCACCGTCGTCTCCTTCGCCAGCACGACCCCGAACAGCGCGTACGGGCCCGTCGTGGACGACGTCCGGATCGAGCGCTGCGCCCCCTGCCCGCCCTGCGGCAACGCCTGACGGACACGACGTCGTGGAGACCCCCGGGGGGGAGACCGAGCCGTCGCGCGGTGCTCGCCCCGGGGGTCGGGACGGTGATCGCCGCCGCCGTGTCCACGGGAGGGCCGGCCCGCCCGGTGCGCAGTGCGCCCGCGCGTGAGGACGCGGTTGCCGAGGCGCCGGCCCGTCTGGAGCCGGCTCGTCTTGAGCTGGCCCGCCTTGAGCAGGAGCACGGCGCCCGACTGGGGGTGTTCGCGCGGAACGTCGTCACGGGCGGCAGCGTGACGTACCGCGCCGATGAGCTCTTCCCGATCTGCTCGGTGCACAAGACGATCACCGCTGCCGCCGTCCTGAGAGACCTCGACCGGGAGGGCGAGTTCCTCGCCAGGCGCATTCGGTACACCGCGCAGGACGTCGCGGGAGCGGGCCACGCCCCGATCACGGGCACGCCCGAGCACCTCGCGAGCGGCATGACCGTCGCCGAGCTGTGCGCCGCCGCCATCGGCCACAGCGACAACGCCGCCGACAACCTGCTGCTCCGGGAGCTCGGCGGTCCCACGGCGATCACCCGCTTCTGCCGGTCCGTCGGGGACGACGTGACGCGGCTCGACCGGTGGGAACCCGAGCTGAACTCCGCCGAACCGGGGCGGGTGACGGACACCACCAGCCCGGCCGCGATCGGGCGGACCAATCTGGAGCTGGTGCTCGGCGACGCGCTCACTCCGTACGGCCGGCATCGGTTGACGGAGTGGCTGCTCGCCAACACCACCGGCGCGGCCCGCCTCCGCGCCGGGCTCCCCGAGGGCTGGGCCCTCGCGGACAAGACCGGCACCGGCGACCACGGCACCACCAACGATGTCGGCATCGCCTGGACCTCGAACGGGACGCCCGTCGTGCTGGCCGTCCTGTCCACCAAGCCGGACGCCGACGCTCCGGCGGACGAACCACTGGTCGCCAGGACTGCCGCTCTGCTGGCGGCGGCCCTCATCTGATACCAAACAGCTGCAAAGAGGATCGATCCCCGGGCGCTCAGGTGCAGGCCGTGTCTCCGCGGCGGAATTCTGCGGGACTGATCTGCCGGGAATACCAACAAGGGCCGAGCAGCTGATGGCGCACCTGTCATGACAGGTCGGACGGTATCTGCGTAGGACGAACCGCACAGATCGCCAGGATTGTTCGGGGATTTCCGGAAAGCCAAGAAGCCGAACCCGCTCGGGCGGATCTACTGTACGGGGCTCCCGACAGGTGCCAGGACGAGCAGTACACCTCGGGCCGCCGCCGGGCGGCAGCGGGCAAAGGGCGGCAGGCGCGCCGAGGTCACTGCGGAGCCGGCGCTGTCAAGGACTTGCACAGATCCGCCCTTCCACTTATCGTCACTCGGACATTAAGTGGGAGGATCAGACATGTCCTGGACCGAGATACTCGGGTTCGTCACCGGCGCCGCCTGCGTCTGGCTCACCGTGCGGGCGAAAGTCTGGAACTTCCCGGTCGGGATGGCTAACAACGTCTTCTTCCTGGTGCTCTTCGCGGGCACCGGGCTGTACGCGGACGCCGGGCTCCAGGTGGTCTTCCTGGCACTCGCCGCGCACGGCTGGTGGCAGTGGCTGCGCGGTGGCGAGCAGCGGCTCGGCCCGGAGATCCGGCGGGCCTCCGGGCGGGAGCTGATCGTCCTGCTGCTCCTGCTGGTACCGGCCACCGCGCTGCTGACCGCACTGCTCGCCCGGACGCACGGCAGCGCGCCGTTCTGGGACGCGCTGACCACCGCGCTCTCGCTGGCGGCCCAGTGGCTGCTGAACGCCAAGCGGGTGGAGACCTGGTACTTCTGGATCGCCGCCGACCTGGTCTACATCCCGTTGTACGCCGCCAAGGGGCTCTACCTGACCGCCGTGGTCTACGGACTCTTCCTCGCCATGTGCGTGGCCGGGCTGCGCGGCTGGCGGCGTGAAATCGGTGCGGTCGCCCCCCTGGCGGTGGCGGCGTGAGGTTCCGGCACGGGCTGGTGATCGGCAAGTTCTACCCGCCGCATGCCGGTCACCACTTCCTGATCAGGGCCGCGGCGGACGCCTGCGAGGAGCTGACCGTGGTGGTGATGGCAGCCGACGTGGAGTCGATCCCGCTGGCCGCCCGGGTCGGCTGGATCGAGGCGGCGCACCCCGGAGTCCGGGTGGCCGGGGTGGTGGACAACCTGCCGGTGGACTACGACAGCGCGGAGATCTGGGCCGGCCACGTCGCGTTGATGCGCTCCGCGCTGACCGCTCCGGTGGACGCCGTCTTCAGCTCCGAGCCGTACGGAGCCGAACTGGCCCGCCGGTTCGACGCCGCGCCGGTGGTGCTGGACGTCGGCCGGGAGACCTTCGCGGTCTCCGGGACGGCGGTCCGGGCCGACCCGGTCCGGTACTGGGCGGATCTGGAGCCGCCGGTCCGGGGCTGGCTGAGCCGCCGGGTGGTGGTGCTCGGCGCCGAGTCGACCGGGACCACCACGCTCTCCCGCGAACTGGCCGCCGCACTGCGCGATCGCGGCGGGCCGCACGCCCGGACGGGTTGGGTGCCCGAGTACGGGCGGGAGCTGACGGTGGCGAAGCTCGCCGTGGCCCGGGCGACGGCCGACCCGGACGGACCGGTGCCGACCGTCTTCGACGTCGAGTGGGACGACGCGGACTTCGCCATGGTCTGCCGCCGCCAGACCGAGGCAGAGGAGCGGGCGGCCCGGGACGGCGGCCCGGTGCTGGTGTGCGACACCGATGCGCTGGCCACCACGGTCTGGCACCAGCGCTACCTCGGCGCCGCCTCCGCGGAGGTCCTGGCCCTGGCCGCCGGGCTGCCGCCGCGCGCCCTCTACCTGCTCACCTCGGACCAGGGCGTCCCCTTCCACGACGACGGACTGCGCGACGGCGAGCACCTGCGGGGCTGGATGACCGGCCGCTTCCGCGAGCTGCTGAGCTCGGGGCGAACCCCGTGGCTGGAACTGACCGGCAGCCGGCAGCAGCGACTGGCCGGCGCGCTGGCGGCGGTGGACTCCCTGCTCGCCGGGGGCTGGGCCCTGAACGACCCGCTCGGCTGAGCCGCTTGGCGCCGGCCCCGCCGGAGGAAGTGCGACATCACCAGTCGCGCTCGGCGATCAGCTCCTCCACGTCTGCGCCGGGGAACCCGTAGGCGGCGGCGACGAAGGCGAAGTCCTCGGCGATCTCCTCGCGCGCGACCGTCTCGATCTCGCTGTCCGCAGCTTCGAACGCCTCCTGCAGGGCGTTGAACTCCTCGGTGGCGACGGCGCTGAGCGCGTAGAGGGACGCCAGGTCGGAGGGCTGCTCGGCCTCGATCCGCTCGCACAGCCGCAGCAGGATGTCCCGGCCGCGGTCGACGACAGCGTCGGGGTAGTACGCGTCGGCGTAGAGCGCGCGCAGGAAGCGACGTCGGGCGACCTGGTCGTTGGTGACAGGCACGGAGGGCCTCCTCGGATCTTCGGGCGGTGCGGGATTCCCTGATCCTGCACCCACCCACTGACAACCGGTGAGGGCCGAGCCGCCCGAGGGGCGGCGCGTCGGTCACGGAACTCGCCTTGCGGGCGATGGCCGTGGTCCCGAACGGCACCGGAGCCACCGGCTGCTGATGCCCCCGAAGGAGAGTGCGAGGCCTGAGCCGCAGCCCGGGCGTTTCCCGTGGTGGGGACTCCTCGTGGGCCCCGGCCGCAGCCCGTACGGGTCAGGCCCGGCGCGTCGGCGGCTGCCGTCACAGGTCCAGCAGCAGGTCCCGGACTGCGGCGGGCCGGGAGAGGAACGGGTGGTGGCCGGCGTCGAGCTCGACCACGCTGCCGGCCCGGCGGGCGAACTCGCGCTGCAGGCGCGGCGGGGTGCCCCCGTCCTGGGCGCAGACGAGGTACGTCGAGGGCACCTGCTGCCATGCGGCCGCCCCGACCGGCTGTCCGGTCACCCGCAGGCTCTGCCGGGCGAGATGCTCCGCCGCCTGCGCCCGGACCTCGGGGTCGCAGTCCTGCAGGAACGTGTCCACCAGCAGCTCGGGGCGGACCCCGAAGGTGCCGGCGTCAGGATCGACGTCCAGGAACGGGGCGGGGCCGCCGTCCCCGAACTCCGACAGGCTCTGCCCGACCTCGGGCAGGTAGCTGGAGACCAGTACCAGGTGGCGTACCGCCCCGACACCGGCGGCGGCCTCCGCAGTGACGATGCCGCCGTAGCTGTGGGCGACCACGACGGTCGGCTCCGCACTGTCCAGCAGCACCTGCCGCACCGCCGCGACGTCCTCGGCGAGCCCCGGACCGCCGGCGCCGGCGGGCAGGTCCGTCTCCCCGCAGCTCGGCAGCGCGGGTGCCACGCTCAGCACCCCTCGCTCCTTGAGCAGTCCGGCGGTGCGGTGCCACCACCACGACCCGTCCCGCACGCACGCCCCGTGCACGAACACGACTCTCATGGCTGCCCTCCACGTCTGCCTCGACGGCCTCGACCGCCTTTCGGTCAACGGTAGACGTAGCCGTCGTTACGGGAAAAGATGGCGACATGGGCAGACGACCGCAGCCGGACATCAAGAACAGGCTGCTCGACGCCTGCGCCGATCACGCCCTCGCGCACGGCCTCCCCGACCGGCTCGAACCGCTGGCCACCGCCACCGGCACCTCGGCCCGCATGCTGATCTATCACTTCGGCACCCGCGACGCCCTGCTGCGGGCCGTCCTCGGGCACGCGCGCCAACGCCAGCTCGACGCGTTCGGCGACCTCCTGAAGGCGCGATCCGACGAGCCCTACACCGCCACCCTGGACCGCGCCTGGACCTCGATCACCGGTGTGGACGGGCGGCCGTACCTGCAGATGTTCGGCCAGCTGCGGGAGAGCACGGTGCAGCAGTTGTGGCCCGGCTTCCGGCGCACCGCCACGACCGACTGGCTCGGGCCACTGGAGGACGGCCTGCGCAGCATCGGCCGGCCGGAGCTGGCGACGCTCGTCCTCGCCGTCATCCGGGGTCTCCTGATGGACCTCGACGCGACCGGCGACACCGCCCGCACCGACCGGGCCTTCCGCGACTTCCTTGCCGCGGTCGAGCCCCGCCCCCGACATGCGGCGGCGTCGGGTAGCTAGCGCCGCGTCGCCCGCGCCGGCCACGGGAGCAGATCGTCCTGCTGCGGAACCATCTGGTTCCTGTCGTACTCTGGCGGCATGAGCACTCCTCCTCCCGCCCGTGCGGTCCGCGATCTCACCGGCATGCTGGTGCACGCCGCGCACGTGATGAACACCCGTCTGTCGGCCGCCCTGGCGGAGGTGGACAGTTCGCCGCGGGCGCACTGCGTCCTGCTCCACGCGATGGAGGGGGAGCAGACGCAGGCGCGGCTGGCGGAGATCGCCGGCCTGGACAAGACCACGATGGTCGTGACCGTCGACGAACTGGAGCGGGAGGGCCTGGCGGAGCGGCACCCGTCCAGTACGGACCGGCGCGCCCGGATCATCCAGGTGACCCCGGCGGGGGCCGAGAAGGTGCGGCGGGGGGCGGAGATCGTTGACCGCGTGCACGCCGAGGTGCTGGACTTCCTGCCCGAGGGCGAACGGCAGGCCTTCGTCGGCGCGCTGACCCGGCTGACCGAGGGCGAGCTGGCCAGGGCGGCCGAGTCGGACAAGCCCGTGCGACGGCGCCGCACCACGCAGAAGTAGCCGCCCTCCACCCGCAGAACGTCCAGCGCTACGGCGCCGCCCGCACCGGACCGGCCGTGCTCCCCGCCGCCCGCACCGTCCCACTGCTTGCCCGCCACCGGCGGCTTCGGGCACCGCCCGGGCCGCCCGGGGCAATCACTTCGGCTGCTCGGCCAGGACCGGCGCGAGCATCGCTTCGAGCTTGTCGCTGCCCAGCGCCTTCATCGAGCGGGCCGCGAGCCTGCCCTCGCGGTCGATCACGATGGTGGTCGGGATGAACTTCGGGTTGAGGCTGCCCTTGGGGAACTTGAGGATCTGGGTGCCGTCCGGGTCGTACAGGCTGGGGAAGGTGACACCCTTCTCCTGCTCGAACCGGATCGCGTTCCTGGCGTCGTTGTCCCGGGTGTTGATGCCGAGGAACTGGACGCCCTGGTCCCTGTACCTGTCCCAGATCCGCTGCACCTCCGTCGCTTCGGCCCGGCACGCCCCGCACCAGGAGCCCCACAGGTTGAGCACCACGACCTTGCCCCGGTAGTCCGAGAGCGAGACCTTGGCGCCCTCCAGGGTGGTGCCGGAGATGTCCGGCGCGTCCTGGCGGTGGCCGGCCGCGGCGACGTCCGGCGCGCCGCCCTTGCCGATGATGAAGCCGGTCTGCGCGTCCGTGCTGCCTGATGATCCGGACGACGAGCAACCGGTGAGGACGAGCGCGGCAGCGGCGGTGACGGCTGCGACGAGACGGAGGCGGGGGCGCAGGGTGCCAGACATGTGAAAAGTTTCGCATGGCGGCCCGGGCAGGTTCCGAGGGGTCAGGACACCTGCACCGAAAGCCTGTTGACCTGCCATCGAGCTGTGCCTGCCGGTCCGGTCACCTTCGGGCCGGACCGGTGGAGCGGTCCGCTCAACTCAGGTTCAGGTGCAGTCGTACGCTGGTTCCGCCCTCGTGGGTGTGGATCTCCACCAGGTCGCACAGCTGGCGCACCGTCCACAGGCTGTGTCCGCGTTCCTGTGCCGGGTCCGGCGGGAGGTAGCCCGCGTACCAGTCGGCGGCGGCCGGGCCGGGGTCGGTGATGTCGCACACGAGGCGATGGCCCGTGCGGCTCAGGGTCACCTGCCCGCTGCCGCCTCCGTGCTGGACGGCGTTGGTGGCGACCTCGTTGACGGCGAACACCAGCCGCTGCGTCCCGGCGGGGGACAGGCCCAGTGCGCTCGCGGCCCGGGCCACGAAGGCCCGCGCCGGGCCCAGGTCGGCCCCGAACCGCATCGTGCTCCGCGTACCCCCCGCCGGGCCGCCGTCGAGTCGCCGCTGCCATGCTCCGTCCGGCGCGGTGGGGGCGAGGTAGTGGTCACTGGCCTGTGCGGCCGGGCCGGTCAGCAGGTGCGGGTGGGTGCGCCGGGCGTCGGCGACCACGGCCTCGGGCAGAGCCCGTGTGTCGTAGGGGCACACGATCCACGCCGGACAGCTCGCGAAGGCGATGTTGATCGCCGCCTCGTAGCGGGTCCACTCCGCGGTCTCCGTCTCGTCGCGGCCGTGCCACACCGGCTCGCCGATCACCCGCACCTGCCGGTGCCGGCCCTTCGCCGTGTGCCGGCCGACGTAGCGGTAGTAGTCGCCGAGGGTGCGGCCCGGAGCCCGGTACCAGTCGTCGGCCGCGACGAACTCCACCTGCGCGGCCGCATCCCCCAGGGCCTGACGCAGCAGGTCGGTATTGGCCGGGGTGGTGACCGCCAGAACGGCGTCGCCGTCGTGCAGGCCGTCCAGGCAGAACGGAGCGGTCGCGGCCAGGAACTCCTCGTCGCTGCCGTAGACCAGACCCTGGTGGGTCAGACCCGCGCCGGGGCTCTCCCGGTGTGCAAGGGGTGTGCGGACGTCGCTCATGCCTCGGCCCCCCGGGCGCTGACGATCAGGGACGGCTCGTGGTCCCAGCCGACCAGGCTGATCACCTGGCACAGCAGCGGTGCCAGGTCCACCACGTGCAGCCGCCGGCCTGCGGGCAGGCTGCTCGCGGCGTGGGCCAGTGCCCGCACCCCGGCCAGGTCGATGAACTCCAGCTTGCCCATGTCCACCCACACGTCCCCCGTCCACCGGAGCGCGGTCTTCTCCAGCGCGGAGGCCAGCGCCGCGGTGGTGCGGTAGTCCACCGTGCCCACCACGTGCAGGGCCGGCTGCCCGGCGCGGAATCCGGGCACCAGCCGCAGCAGGGCGTCGCTGTACAGCTCGCCGAGTTCCACCACGCCCGTGTGGCAGCGCTCGGCGGTGCTCAGCGCGGCGGAGTCGAAGCGGCGGGCGTCGTACTGGCAGATCGCCGAGGCCGGCTGCCCGGCGAACACCGCGTTCACCTTCGTCTCGTACTCCGGCAACTGCCCGGAGCCGGGCACCTCCCGCAGCGCCCAGTCCATCTCGCCACTGACCCGCAGGCCGGTGAAACCGGCCGTCAGGGAGCTGCGGACCTCCTGCCGCAGGGCGGTGACCATGGCGTCGGCGTCGAACGAACCGGCTGCCAGGTAACCGTCGGCCGCGGTGGTCACCTGAAGCTGTCCGCGCGCCAGTGCCGGTCCGGGGTCGACCCCGGCCGCGCCCAGCCAGTCCAGGATCTGCGGGGGAGCGCAGCGGTCGGCGAAGTACAGCACCCGCTCGCCGCGTTCCAGACCGTCCGACAGGTACGTGGTGACGACCCGGCGCTGCTCGGCGTTGTCGGAGAACGCCAGGCACAGGTGGTCACCGTGGCCCACGCCCTGGACCTGGCGCATCCTGCCTGCCTGCGTGATCACCTGAACCCCAACACCCTCACCGACCGGCGTCACCGGCCGAATGAAACAGATCTTCGACCACTCTAGCCCGGACCGATCCCCCGGATGGCGGGCGAGGTGGGCGGGCCCGGCCGGGCGGCGGTCACCGGCCGGCGGCGCCCGCCCCGAGACGGTGCCGCCCCCGCGCGGAAGGGCGCGGGAGCGGCACGACGGCCTGCGGTGCGGGCCGGGTGGTCAGGTCAGGTCAGGTCAGGTCGGCTCACGGGTACGACACCACGTTGACCGGGCTGGTCCCGGTGGGCGTGACCGCCCCCGTGTCGTTGATGACGTGGGTGATGGTGCCCTGGTAGTTCAGCGAGACGGTGAGCAGCGAGTGGAAGCGGACCCCGCTGTTGTTGGGCACCTCGAAGGCGTGGTAGTTGGCCACCGCGGGATTGACGTTGAAGTAGCAGTAGCTGCCCACGCCCCACGCCTCGTGGCTGGTGACGTTGGCACCGACCTTGTAGGCGGCGTAGCCGTTGACCGAGGCGGAACTCTTCCAGGCCGCCTGGTTGGGCACGTCGTAGGGGTTCTCGTTCTGGAAGAAGATGGTGCGGCCGCCCTGGCCGTTCCAGATCACCTCGTACTTCTGGTAGTGCTCGACGAACAGGCCGGTGGCGAGGACGTTGTTGCCGTTGACGACCAGGCCGGTGTCGGCGGTGTTGGTCGTCCAGCCGATGGTCCCGGCGTTGCCGTGGTCGGCGCGCCAGGCCCAGATGTGGTCGATGACGGTGTTGCTGCTGTTCACCACGAGGCTGTTGGTGGCCTTGCCGGCGAGCTGGCCGCCGATCCGGAAGAACACGTCCTGGACGGTGGTCGGGTTGGCGGCGTGGCTCGCGGCGGAGCCGGACGGGCCGACGGTCAGCAGCGCCTGGGAGTTGACGGTGCCGGCGTCGAAGAGCAGACCCTTGATCCGGACCCCGTCGACATCGGCGACCTGCACGGCGTTGACGCCGTTGTCGGGGACGAAGGTCGGGTAGCCGATGCCGAGGACGACCGTGTTCGCCCGGGTGACGTTGAGCGTCTGGTTGAGGTGGTAGACACCCGGGGTGACGAACAGGTTGCAGCCCTGGGCGAGCGCGTTGTTGATGCTGGCGGCGGTGTCACCGGCCTTGACCACGTAGAACTGGCTCATCGACAGGGAGCTGCCGGGGGTGCTGCCGCTCGCCCAGCTCGGGCCCGACGCGTTGGTGCGCAGGCTCGGCAGGAAGACCCGGTAGCGGTTGGAGCCGTCGACGTACAGGTACGGGACGTCACGGGAGACCGGCGTGGTGGCGAGCACCGTCTCGGGCGGTGCGGGGAAGGTGTTCGCCGGGGCGCCCTGCACGCCGGAGAAGACCATGTTCCACACGCCGCCGTCCCAGCTGCCGAGGCCGCTGTCCCGGGTGTACCACTGCTGCTGGGAGATCGACGCCATCTGACCGGTGACCCGGCTGTCGGCGACGTAGCCGCCACTGGCCCAGCCGTAGCTCGCCGGGTACAGGGCGAGGTTCCCGTGCACGTCGATCCGCCGGAACGGGGCGGCCTGCGCCACGGCCCAGCGGTTCGTGCCACCGCCGGGGTTGATGGTGAGGTTCTCGGCGCTGCGCCAGAAGTTCTGGGTGGCGTTGCCCGCGTCCGAGGCGTTGAACGCGTCGACGGTGATGTTGCCGTTGATGGTCACCTGGCCGGGCTCCTGGCCCAGGCCCGCCACCGAGGTGTAGAAACCGACGTTGTCATTGACGTTGTACGTGCCCGGCTTGAACAGGTCGGCCACCCGGTTGGAGCTGAACTGCGCCGACTGGGTGTCCTTCATCTGCTCGAAGTGGGCGTCCAGCTGAGCCTGGATGCTGGCGGCGGACATGCTGGGGTCGTAGATGTGGACATTGGGCCCGAAGTCGGGCGTCTCCGACTGCACCGGGCAGCTCGTCTGGGTGCCACCGATGGTGTAGACCGCCGTGGCCACCGGGGAGTCGGCGAGGCCGGACGCCTGGGCGAAGGCCTTGACGGTGCTGCTCGCGGTGACGCTGATCGGCCCGGTGTACACCGGGGAGCTGCCGGTCGGCGTGGAGCCGTCACGGGTGTAGCGGATGGTCGCCCCGGCGGTGGCGTCGGAGATCGTCACCGTCTGGGCCGTGGCGTACTGCCCGCCGGCCGGGCTGAAGCCCGGCTGCGCCGCCTGCCCGCCGGTGCTCCCGCCCTGGGTGTAGCTGAAGTGCGGCGTGTCGTACTGCGGGCCGCTCTTCTCGTAGGTGAACCAGTAGTCCAGGACGTTGCCGGTGACGAGGCCGCTGACGGTCTGCGTCCAGGTGCCGGATGCGTTGGCCATCCGGACGTTCTGCTGGTTGGCCGCGTTGACCAGGTAGTGCACGTCGACGTAGAGCGCCGGCGTGGTCGGGGTGAAGGAGATCAGCGCCTGGGTGCCGCTGGTGGCGCTCACGCTCTGGGTGTAGTCGGGCGACGCGGCGGCGGCCGTACCGGCCAGCGGCGTCACACCGAGGACGCCGAGCAGTAACGCCAGGACGGCGAGCAGCAGCGGGACGGAGTGGGCGCCCTGCCGACGGGCGCGCGGGAGAGTTCTGTGATGCGTCATGCGGTGGTGGTCCTTCCTGGTCACGGCGGTGCGGGGTGTGCAGGGGCACGGGACGTCGCCGACCGGCCCCCGGCGGGGTTGGTCCGGTCGGAGTTCGGGACACGGGCGGGCGCCGCCTCACGGGCGCGGTCGCGAGGCGACGGCACCTGGTCGACGGGACCTGGTCGACGGGACCTGGTCGGTGGCTCGTGGTCGGTGGCTCGTGGTCGGTGGCTCGTGGTCGGTGGCACGTTCAAGGCGGCACCTGGACGGCGGCACGTTCACGGCGGGACGTTCGAGGCGGGACGGCGCCCCCGGACGACGGGGTGCCGTCGGCGTCAGGGGCCGCTCGCAGGTCGCCGGGTACGGCGGCCGCACGGCGTTTCGGTCCTGGCCCGGGGCGCGGTGAATGAAGGCATGGCCTTCCCCTTCGTGGCGTGCATCGCTGCGCCAGGCACTGGCGGGGAGCCGTGCGGACCGGGGTAGGGCAGGAGGCGGTCCGGACGGGCAGCTCCGCAGCGGCTCTGCGGGCCTGAACAGCGGTGTGGGGGCGAGCGGGGGGGTGGGGGTGCCGGTGGGCGCGGCGTGGGGTGCGCCGCGCGCCGTGAGAGCGCTCTCAGTTCCAGGACGGTACCAGGAGCCGATGGGACGGCCAAGGGGGAGCGCAAGAATGAGGCCGACCCTGGCATCTTTCAACTCCCGTGCAATGCAGGGAACCTGACCCTATGCACACGCACCGGGCCGCCCACGGGCTCCACCCGGGAATCAGGCCCCGCCCGGGCACGGCCGAAGGCTCCTCGCGTCCCCCCACTGCCGTGCCCTGGTGAGCCGCCGTGCCGCGAAGCCTGTGGGCCTCGCCGAAGAGAGCGCTTTCATTCATTCCGGGCGGACAGGCCGCCGGCGGGGCGTCAGCCGGCGGAGCGTCTATCGGCCGAGCGTCAATCGGTCCAGGACTCGGCCCGGCGCCGTTGCGCCGGCGCGCCCTCCGTCACAGCGGGGTGAGGATGTCCTCGTGCGCCCCGTCAAGGACGAAGCCGTTGTCGAAGCGGACCCGGACCGTCACCCGCGTTCCCTGCTCCCGGTGCGCGGCCCAGTGCGGTCCCAGCACGGCGATCTCCGCCTCCAGCCGCTTCCGGCTCGCCTCCGGCATGGTGTGCCCGTAGTCCTCGAACAGCGCCTTGAGCCGCTGGTACTCGCGGACTTCGCTGCTCTCGGGGAGTTCCCCGTCCACCCGCTCGACGGTGCCTTCGATCCCGGCTCCCAGGGAGAGGAACGCGACGACGGCCCCGGGCTCCCCGGCGACCGCCTCACCGATCGCCAGGTCCTCGGCCAGCCTGACGCGTCCGCCTTCCTCCAGGGCCATCCCCGTCCACTGCCTTCCGTCGGTCGTTGCCGCCGGCACAGCCGGCCTGCGGTCCCGGCCATTATCCCCGACCCGATCACGAAGGGCCCCGGCGGTCCGCCGGGATCGGCGGCGGCAACGACCAGGCAGTTCCTGGACCCCGGGCAGCGGCCCGCCCCGCCCGACCTGTCTAGGCTTCGGGTGTGAACGACACCATGCACGGCCTTCGTATCAGACCGGGAGTCCTGGCGGACGCACCGTTCGTGCTCGGCATGCTCGACTCCGCAGTGCTCTGGATGAACGGGCGCGGCAACACGGAGCAGTGGGGCACGACACCGTATTCGCAGAAGCCCGGCGGGGTGGCGCGGGTCGAGCGGTACCTGACCGAGAACACCCCGTACGTCGCGGAGCTGGACGGAGCCCCGGCCGGAGCGCTGGTGCTGGACTCCGGCCCCAGCCCGCAGCTGCCGATCCCGCCGGCCGGGGAGCCCGAGCGGTACGTCCGGCTGCTGGTCTCCGACCGGCGGCACGCCGGCCGGGGCATCGGGGCGGCGCTGCTGGCCCATGCCGCCGAGGAGACCGGGCGGGCCGGCGCGAAGCTGCTGCGGGTCGACTGCTGGGCGGGCGGCGGGGGCGAACTGGTCGCGTTCTACGAGCGCAACGGCTTCACTCCCACCGATCGCTTCCTCTCGGAGGACTGGCCGGGCCAGGTGCTGGCCCGCCGGGTCGGCTGACGGCGCGGCCGGCCTCGTGCTGTTCCGTCGGGACGGACGTCCGTACGTCCGTACGATCACCGTCCGTACGGCGGCACCGGCTCGGCCGGGTTCTCACGACGTTGCTCCGAAGCGGTGCGCCGGGTCTCGGCTGGGTATGTCCTCAGGAGGGATTCTTCGGCTGGGCCTGGTGGGGGTGCCATGGACGGTGAACGTCGCTCAGCCGGCGTGCGGTCGCCGGAGATCGTCGGCTTCGGGGCGTTGAACGTGGACTACATCGCGAGCGCCTCGCGGCTGTCCGCGTCGATGGCCGAGCAGGTGTCGGAGATCGGCGGGCGGCCGCGCGCCCGCCGCCCGCCGTACGGCGTGACAGGGGTCGGCGACGGCCGGGTCCACGGGCAGGTGTGCCTGCGCGCCGCGCGGTCCCGACCGGTGTCGGCGTCGGCCTCGGCCCACGCCCCTGGACGCGAAATGGACCCGGAATGGACGCGGGGGAGGGATTCACGACAGAATGGTCTAGACCTCTAAGTTGAGTCCAGAAATGGTGGAGCCAGTATGGAAATCGTGATCGTGCCCGACGCCGCCGCCGGAGGCAGCCTCATAGCCGCAGCGATCGCCGATCTGCTGACTGCCAAGCCCGATGCCCTGCTCGGTGTGGCCACCGGCTCCACCCCCACCCCGATCTACCGGGCGCTCGCCGCCCGGGTGGAGGCCGGGACCCTCGACGCCTCCCGTGCGCGGATCTGCCAGCTGGACGAGTACGTCGGCCTCCCGGCCGGCCACCCCGAGTCCTACCGCTCGGTGGTCCTGCGCGAGGTCGTCGGGCCGCTCGGCCTCTCCGAGGCGTCCTTCCTGGGTCCGGACGGCAATGCGGAGGACATCGCCGCCGCGGCCGTGGACTACGACCGCGCGCTCGCCGAGGCCGGCGGTGTGGACCTCCAGCTGCTCGGCATCGGCACCGACGGCCACATCGGCTTCAACGAGCCGTGCTCGTCGCTCGCGTCGCGGACCCGCATCAAGACCCTGACCCGGCAGACCCGCGAGGACAACGCACGGTTCTTCGACAGCCTCGACGAAGTCCCGCACCACGTGCTCACCCAGGGCATCGGCACCATCCTGGAGGCCCGCCACCTGGTGCTGCTCGCCACCGGCGAGGCCAAGGCCGAGGCCGTCGCCCTCGCCGTGGAGGGTCCGCTGTCCGCGGCGGTGCCCGCCTCGGCCCTGCAGCTGCACCCGCACGCCACCGTCGTGGTCGACGAGGCGGCGGCCTCGCGGCTCAAGCTCGCGGACTACTTCCGGGACACGTACGCCGCGAAGCCGACCTGGCAGGGCCTCTAGAAGTCCGGGGAAGTCCTCGGTGGGCCCCGGGCCGGCGCCCCGGGGGGGGGGGGGGGGGCCGCCGCCCCCCGGTGTTTAACCGGCCCGGCGGGGGGGGGGGGGGCCCGGGGGGGAACCGCAAACAAACCCCCCGGCCCCGCAG
>NZ_JBHUWW010000012.1:0-104869 GCF_042669755.1 Kitasatospora sp. NPDC057223
CAGCCACCCGGGTGAGTGGCGGCGGCCGGTCGGGGCCCTGCTGGGCCTAGGCCGCGGGGCCGCTTCGGCGCGGGGCGCCGGAGCGGGAGGCCTGCGAGCTGCTGCGCGGGGGCTGGCCCGAGCGGGCCGGCTGGCCGCTGCGGCCGGCCTGCGAGCTGCGGCTCGGCTGCGAGGTGCGGGTGGCGGTGGCGCCGCGCGAGGGGCCGCCGGAGTAGCTGCGGCCACCGCCGGCGTACGGGCGGCGGCGCGGGCGCTCCACGACCGGGTCCGGCACGGTCACCGGCACGCCGGTGGGCACGTTGGCGCCGGTGATCCGGGTCAGCTCGGCGTCGCCGGACCGCACCTGGACGGAGTTCGGGGTGATCCCGGCGGAGGCCATCATCCGGGCGGTGCCGCGGCGCTGCTTGGGCAGGACCAGGGTGACCACGGTGCCGGACTCGCCGGCCCGGGCGGTGCGTCCGCCGCGGTGCAGGTAGTCCTTGTGGTCGGTCGGCGGATCGATGTTGACGACCAGGTCGAGGCCGTCGATGTGGATGCCGCGCGCCGCGACGTTGGTCGCGATCAGCGCGGTGACCTCGCCGGAGCGGAACTGCTCCAGGGTGCGCGAGCGCTGCGGCTGCGACTTGCCGCCGTGCAGGGCGGCGGCCTTGACGCCGCTGGCGAGCAGCTCCGTCACCAGGCGGTCCGCGGAGTCCTTGGTGTCGGTGAACATGATCACCCCGCCGTCGCGGGAGGCGATGTGGGCGATCGCGCTGTTCTTGTCGTGGTTCTGCACGAACAGCAGGTGGTGCTCCATCGTGCTGACCGTGGCGGTCGACGGGTCCACCGAGTGGGTCACCGGGTCGCGCAGGAAGCGGCGCACCAGGCGGTCGACGTTGCGGTCCAGGGTGGCCGAGAACAGCATGGTCTGGCCGTCCGCCTCCACCTGCTCCAGCAACTCGGTGACCTGCGGGAGGAAGCCCATGTCGGCCATCTGGTCGGCCTCGTCCAGGACGGTCACGGAGACCCCGTCGAGCCGGCAGTCACCGCGCTCGACCAGGTCCTTCAGCCGTCCGGGGGTCGCCACCAGGATCTCGGCGCCACGGCTCAGCTGGTGCGCCTGCTGGCGGATCGGCATGCCGCCGACGACGGTCGCCAGCCGCAGCCGCACGGAGTGCGCGTACGGCGTGAGCGCCTCGGTGACCTGCTGCGCGAGCTCCCGGGTGGGAACGAGCACCAGGGCCAGCGGGCGGTGCGGCTCGGCGCGCCGGCCGGTCGTCCTGGACAGCAGCGCGAGCCCGAAGGCGAGGGTCTTGCCGGAGCCGGTGCGGCCCCGGCCGAGCACGTCGCGCCCGGCCAGCGCGTTCGGCAGGGTGGCGGCCTGGATCGGGAACGGCGCGCTCACCCCGTTGCGGGCCAGGGTCGCGAGCAGCGGTGCCGGCAGCTCCATCTCGGCGAACGAGTCGACGGGCGGCAGCGCCGGCGTGGTGCTGACCGGCATGCTGAACTCGCCCTGCGGGGAGCTGTGCTGGCGGAAGCCGGGGCCGCCGGAGCGGCGCGGGCCGGAGGACGGGCGGCCGCTGGAGCGGGGGGCGGAGCCGGAGTACGGCGGGCGGGCGGAGCGGGTCATGGCGAGAACCTTCCTCGGAGGGCACGTCACGAGGAGGACTCCCGGCATGGAGCCGCGGGAGGCCGCAAGAACGGGCCGGTGGTGTGGAGCGGGGCGTGGGCGGTAGAACCGTGCCGCACGTCACCTGCGGCCGACGCTCGGCGAGAGCGGCGGCGGAACCCCGTACGGCGACTCCTGGCGGCCCTGGGCTCGGCCGTGGCCGAATTGCGGCACCCTCCCGGGCGCGGCGCTGCGCCGGTCTGCGCGGGCCGGGCCGGCTGGTGCGCGGCCCGAGTGCGGTGATCGCGGGAGGGAGGAGCGGAGTCATGCAATAGCGCGGGGAAAGGCGCATGCGAAAACGCGCATGAAGCGCGCGTGAAGCTTGGGTGGCGCAGGTATGACGAAATCATCGGGCCATGTGCGGGCCCGGGCCGTTCACGGGGAAACGGCCAGAGGCCCGTACCGTGCTTGTACACGGTACGGGCCTCTGCTGCAGTGGCAGATGCCGGTGCAGTGAAGTCAGAGGGGGCGAATGTTCTCCGCCTGCGGGCCCTTCTGGCCCTGCGTGACGTCGAACTCAACCTTCTGGCCCTCGAGCAGCTCGCGGAAGCCCTGGGCGTTGATGTTCGAGTAGTGGGCGAACACGTCAGCGCCGCCACCATCCTGCTCGATGAAGCCAAAGCCCTTTTCCGCGTTGAACCACTTCACGGTGCCAGTAGCCATATAAAAATCTCCTTCAGAACTGTACGACGCCCGCCACTTGCGGACCTCGCGTCACTGCTATGATGCCACGCCCGGGGGAAAACCGGGGAAACAAAAATGCGCCTGTCGGTTGTAACCAGCAGGCGCACACAAATTTCATGGGAACCAAAACCGCAACTGAATCGACTGTAGCAGGCTCGGCGCCGCCGCGGGGGATTGCCGGGCCGCGGGATCTTCGCGCGTGTTCCGCCGCGCCGCCCGCACGCGTGGGCGGCGGGCGCGCGGTCGGCGCTCCGTTCGCTCAGTCCGCGACGGTGACGGTCACCGAGGTGAATCCGAGGGACGTCAGCAGCCCCTGGAACATGGTTTTGGTGTTGGCCTCGGCCGAGGCGGTGAGTGCGCTGTCCTTCGCGGCGGTCTGGATCTTGTCGGTGGCGAGAACCTCCAACTGCTGCTGGTTGCCCGGATTGTCGGAGAAGAAATCGCCCAACCGGTCGAAGAATCCGCGTTGTTGCGAGTAGACGTAGGAGCGCTTGACGTCCAGCGCCGTGTCGGCGAGCTGGGCGTGCGGCAGGGTGAGGGTCACCGAACGGCGGTCCGCCGAGACGTCCACCGCCCCCGCCTTCAGCGCGCCGAGGTCGGTGTACGCACCCACCGTGCCGGCCGCCACGTACAGGGTGCGGTTGCCCAGCAGCGCGGACGGCAGGAACTTCGCGTCGTTGTCGAGGTCGATGATCACCTGGAAGTTGCCGGTGGCGCCGGTGTAACGGCTCATGTCCTGTATGGACTTGAGCAGGACGGGCTGGCTGCGGTCGACCTGCCGCTCGGCGAACGGATTCGGCAGGCCGGGCAGCAGGTCGAGCCGGCCTGCCACCAGGAACAGCGCGAGGATCGCGGCCAGCGTGATCGGCAGGCTCAGGTACCAGGGCAGCCGGCGGGCCGGTCTCCGGGCGCTCGGCGCGGGCTCCGGGCCCGGCCCGGTGGTGTCCTCGGCGTCGGCGCGGCGCGCGGAGCGGCCGATTCGGGGGAGTGCCATCGCGGTTGTCCTCCAGTGCTCGCGGCGGAGCCCGGTGCTGCGCCGTGTCACGGTCTTTCTGCCCTGGATCCGCCCGACTATCAAGTGGCTCCGGAAGGACGTGTACTGATGATCGTTCAGCGGGCCTCCCGGGTGCTGTCCGCCGGTGGCGCCCGAGTGCGCGCCGGAGTGAGCCGCCACCGCTCCCGCCGGGAGTCGGCGTCACCCTCGGTTGCGGGCGCGCACGGCGGGCAACAGTCCGGAGGGCCGGATTCCGGCTTCGCCCGGCGCTCGGAAGGGGTGGACAGACATGGTGCGATGGCGCGACATCCGGTCCTGGTTCGGCACGCAGGCGGGCAGGTGGGGGAGGGGCGCGCCGGACACGCCGCCCCCCGTCGCCGACAGCGCCGTCGCCGACGGGGCCGACGGGGCCGCATCGGCTGCGGCCGCCCGGACGGTGTTCACCGCGGACTTCACCTCGGCGCGGCAGTGGATCGCCGGGCGCAGCAGCGCCTACCCGAACATGGGGCCGACCAACCGGGGTGACCACAAGCTGGACCACCTCGTCGCCCAGTACTGCCCCGGCGGGGTGTTCGCCGCGGTCGCCCGCCCCGCCGACACGCTCTGGGACTGCAGTCTGCTCACCACCGAGGGCAGCCCCGACGCGTTCCAGCTCCGCACGGGGGACACCCTGCGGGCCCGGGTGACGCTGCCCGTCGGAGCCGGGGCCTGGCCCGCGATCTGGACCTGGCGGGACGGCCGCAACGAGGTCGACGTCTTCGAGTACCACCCCGACAACCCGAACCTGCTCGAACTCTCCAACCACGTCGGCACCGGCGGCCACCTGTACTGGCGGGACCCGTCCGGCGCGGTGGCGCCGGGCGCGACGGTGGAGCTGCGGACGGTGTTCGGCGCGAGGTCGGTCGACTGGTACGTCAACGGGCGGCGGGTCTACGCCGACGGGCGCGGTGTGGGGGCCGGCTGGCACGCCTATCTCATCGTCAACATGTCGGTGAGTGACGGCACTTACCACCCGAGGCCGTCGGGCCCGGCCGGTACCCGGCTCACCTGGGTGTGCCACGCCCTGACCGTCGAACGCTGAGCGGCGGGCCCTGCGGCGGCGGTCGTCGGGGCCTGCCTCTTGACGGCGGAGTTGGTCTAGTCCACATTGTGTGATCGTTCGTTCCGTGGCCCAGTGTCGAACTCATCCACCCGTGGAGCACCGTCATGCCGCACACCGCCCAGCGCTCCTCCGGCCGCCGGCTCAAGGCGGCTGCCGCCGTCGCCGCCGTGGGCCTGGCCGGTGCCGCGTCCGCGCTCCCCGTCACGTTCGCCGACGCGGCCACGGCGCAACTGCTGGCCAACCCGGGCTTCGAGACGGGAGACCTCAGCGGCTGGACGTGCGCGGGGAGTTCACAGGTGAGCAGCAGCGCACCGCACGGCGGTGGCTACGCGCTCACCTCCGTGCCGGGCGCCCAGGACATCGCGCCGTGCACCCAGAGCGTCGCGGTGCAGCCGGGCACGGCGTACGTGCTGAGCGCCTGGGTCAAGGGCGGCTACGTCCAGCTCTCGGCGGCCGGCACCGGGGTGAGTGCCTCCAACTGGACTGCGGGCACGGCGTGGACGCAGCTCGCCACGAGTTTCACGGCGGGCCCGCAG
The DNA here is from genome assembly GCF_042669755.1 of Kitasatospora sp. NPDC057223. Taxonomy (NCBI): domain Bacteria; kingdom Bacillati; phylum Actinomycetota; class Actinomycetes; order Kitasatosporales; family Streptomycetaceae; genus Kitasatospora; species Kitasatospora sp. NPDC057223. Next base: position 4,965 of record NZ_JBHUWW010000012.1, read on the forward strand.
ACCACCCGGGTCACCGTGACGCTCAGCGGCTGGTACGGCAGCGGCGCCGTCGCCGCGGACGACATCGCCCTGACCGGAGCCCCGGGCACCCCGTCGGCCTCGCCGACGGCGACCGCCTCGGCCACCGCAACGGCATCCGCCTCCCCCACGGCGACCGCCTCGCCCACAGCCTCTGCCTCGCCCACAGCTACCGCCTCGCCGACCGCCACCGTCACCCCGACCACCACCCCGACCACCGCTCCGGGGGTCGTCCGGGTCACGACCGGCAAGGAGCTCAAGGCGGCGCTGGCGGCGGCCGCACCGGGCCAGACGATCCAGCTCGCGGACGGCACCTACACCGGCAACTTCACCGCGACCACTCCGGGGACGGCGGACCGCCGGATCACCCTGACGGGATCCGCCGCCGCCGTGCTGACCACGACGACGGGCGGCGGATACGGCCTGTACCTCAACGGGGCGGGCTACTGGACGATCAAGGGGATCACCGTCACCGGCGCGCAGAAGGGCATCGTGACGGACGCCGCCGACCACGTGGTGATCGACTCCGTGACCGTCCGCAACCTGACCATGGAGGGCGTGCACTTCCGGAACTCCAGCAGGTACGGCGTGCTGAAGAACTCCACCATCCGTGACACCGGCAGCCTCGGCGACGGCAAGGGCGAGGGCGTCTACGTCGGTACCGCGAACACCCTGACCGACCGTAGCGACTACGTGCAGATCCTCGACAACGTCATCGGCCCGCGGATCGGCGGGGAGAACGTCGACCTGAAGGAGGGCACGACGGGCGGCCTGGTCTCCGGCAACACCTTCTACGGGGACGGTCTCACGAACAAGAACTTCGACGACTCCTGGGTCGACGTGAAGGGCAACAACTACGTCGTCGAGAACAACACGGGGATCGGCACGCTGAACGACGGCTTCCAGACCCACACCCAGGACCCGGGCTGGGGCTGCGGCACGGTCTTCCGCCACAACGTCTCCGACCTCACCGGCGCGACCGGCGCGGGCCGCTACGCCTTCGACGTCACGAACTACGACGCCCTGTCGTGCCCCGTGACCGTGACCGCCGACAACACCGTCACCGGCGGGGACGGTCTGGTGAACCCGGGAATCCCGGTCGGCTGACCGGCGTCACCAGGTGGCCGCCGGAGTGCGGGTTTACCGTTACCGCCTCGTGACATGACACGCGGCGGTGCCGGCCGGTGCGGGGCGTCGCCCGCGGGAACACTTGTGAGTCCACTCGTACGACCGGGCGAAGAGCGTCGCCCAGAGAGAGGCGGATCCATGTTCGGCCGCAAATCCCGGGGTTCCCAGAACGACGAGGCGCTCGCCGCCCTGATCGCGGACGCCCGCCGCTGGGACGGTGGCCGGCACGCCCGCCGGGCGGAGCAGCCGCTCCCCCTGCGTGACACGACGGCGATGCTCCGGGAGCGCCAGTCCGACCGCTGAACGGCCGCCGTCCGCCGCCGGGCCGCCCGGTACCGTGATCGCATGACGGAGAGCACGAACGACGTTCGGCAGCGGGTGCAGCAGGTGCAGCAGGTGCGGCAGGTGCGGCAGGTGCCGCAGTTGCGGCCGGTCGTCCTGGAGGGTGAGCACGTCCGGCTGGAGCCGCTCGAACAGCGGCACCACGACGGGCTGTGCGAGGCCGTCCGCGACGGCGAACTCTGGAACCTCCAGGTCACCCTGGTCCCGCATCCCCGCGATGTCGCCGGGTTCGTCGAGCAGGCGCTCCAGGCGCGGGCGGCCGGCGATCAGCTGGCGTTCGCGACCGTCGACACCGCCACGGGCCGGGTCGCCGGCTCGACCCGGTTCATGGCCGTCAACCTCCCGTACCGGCGGCTGGAGATCGGTTTCACCTTCCTCGGGCGGTCCTGGCAGCGCACGGCGGCCAACACCGAGGCCAAGCTGCTGATGCTCACCCACGCCTTCGAGGAACTCGGTCTGAACCGCGTCGAGTTCCTCACCGACTTCCGCAACGACACCTCGCGTGCCGCGATCGCCCGCCTCGGTGCGACCCAGGAGGGCGTGCTGCGCAGCCACATGGTGATGCGCGACGGCTTCGTCCGGGACTCCGTGCTCTTCAGCATCACCGCCGCCGAGTGGCCGGCCGTCCGGCAGCGGCTGGTGGCGGCACTCGCACGACGGCGCGGCCCGCACGGGGCGTAGTGCGCCCCGCGCGGGCAGCGCGGTGTCGGGCGGTGGTTCAGCGGGTCGCTCTGCTGCGCCCCCAGGCGGGTGCGACCACGGCGACCAGCAGCACGGCGAAGCCGATCTGCAGCAGGTGGCGCGTCCAGTCGATGCCCGAGGTGTGTGCGACCCCGATCCAGCCGGCCACGGCGTTGCCGAGCCACGCGCCGCCGGCGCCGAGGAGCATGGTCAGCCACCACGGGATGGCCTGCGGTCCGCGCAGGATCAGCTTGGCCAGCATGCCGAGAACGAATCCGATCAGCAGAATCCAGAGCAGTTGGAACACGAGGTCCTCCGGTCCGTCGGCCGTACGGGCAGCCGCCGGGGAAGCGGCGTCCGGTGGGCTGATGTCCGCAGGCGGCCGGCTGTGCCGCGACCGCCTCCGGCACCGCGCCGCTCTGCGGCGTGATCACCAGCATCGCGCGACCGGGCCGTTTCGGCATGTCCAGCCGGGCTGGGCCGGTCGGCCGTACGGTCGGCGCACCTGCGGGCGGGGGCTGCGCACACCGTTCCGGGGCCTTGGTGTCTGCGGCCGGGCGGCGGGTGGTCAGCCGACGGGCTGCGGCGCGGCGGGGTCGGCGGCAGACGGCCGGGCCCCGGCCGGCGGCTGTGCGTCGTCGGCGGCCCAGCGGCGGGACAGCACGGTGCAGACCATCAGCTGGATCTGGTGGAAGAGCATCAGCGGCAGCACCATCAGGGCCACGTCCCCGGCGGTGAACAGTACGGCGGCCATCGGGAGGCCGGCCGCCAGGCTCTTCTTGGAGCCGCAGAAGACGACGGCGATCCGGTCCGCGCGGGGGAACCGCAGCCGCCGCCCCACCCGGTCGGTCAGGGCCAGGGCCACGGCGAGGAGTGCGGTGCAGAACGCGGCGAGCACGAGCAGCTGGAGGGCCGACACCGTGTGCCAGACTCCTGCGGCCACGCCCTCGCTGAAGGCGCTGTATACAACCAGCAGGATCGAACCGCGATCGACCAGCGACAGCGCCGGTCTGTGGGCCGCGATCCAGCCGGCCGTCCAGCGCCGCGACAGCTGCCCGAGCAGGAAGGGCAGCAGCAGTTGCAGCACCAGCGTCAGGACCGATCCCGGGTCCACCCGCACCGTGCCGCCGCCGAGCAGCAGCGAGGCCAGCACCGGGGTCAGCGCGATGCCGACCAGGCTGGAGAACGACGCGGCGCAGACCGCGGCGGCGACGCTGCCCCGGGCGATCGAGGTGAACGCGACCGAGGACTGCACGGTGGACGGCAGCAGGCACAGGAACAGCAGCCCCTTGGCCAGCTCCGGGGTGAGCAGGGGCCGGGCCGCCGCCTCCGCCGCGAGGCCGAGCAGCGGGAACAGCGCGAAGGTGGCCAGCAGGATGGTCAGGTGCAGCCGCCAGTGGCGGGCCCCCTCCAGCGCGGCCCGGGTGGACAGCCGGGCGCCGTAGAGGAAGAACAGCACGGCGACGGCCGCCGTGGTGACGTGGGTGAGCCCGCCGGCGAGGCCGCCGCGGGCCGGGAGCAGCAGGGCGAGGCCCACCGTCGCCAGGATGGCCAGGATGTACGGGTCGAACCCGAGCCGGCCGGCCGTTCGGCGCAGGGGGCTGACGAGGGTCCTCACCGGATGCCGCCTCTCCGTGCGTGGTCGCACCGGCCGCTCCCGGTCGTCGTCGTCAACGCCGCGGGCCGGCCTGTAGTACGTTCGCGGCGTCGATCCTTCGCCGCCTCTCTGCGGTGATTGTATTCAATCGAGGTGGGCGATGGAACACACGGGGACCGAGAGCGCGGGCACGGGACCGGCGGCCGCGCGGAAACTCTCGCTGCAGGCGCTCTGCCGGGCGATCCGCGAGGACGTCATCCGGGGTGTCCACCGACCGGGGCAGCGGCTCACCGAGGAGGCGATGGCGGCTCGCTACGGCGTCTCGCGCGTGCCGGTCAGGGAGGCCCTGCGCACGCTGGAGGCCGAGGGCTTCGTCCAGTCCCGCCCGTACGCGGGGATCGTCGTCGTCGAGCTGGACGACGACGAGGCCGAGGACCTCCTTGAGGTACGGGCCCTGCTGGAGCCGCTGGGCGCCGGCCGGGCGGCCGCGCGCCGCACCCCCGAGCAGCTCGGCCGGCTGAAGGAGCTGCTGCTGCTCGGCGAGGAGGCCATCGAGGCCGGCCGGCTGGACGAGCTGGCGCGGCTGAACAGCCGCTTCCACGAGGTGATCGCCGCCGCCTCGGGCAGCCGGACGCTGAGCCGGCTGGTCACCCAGCTCAGCCAGAAGATCGCCTGGGTGTACTCCGCCGAGCTGCCGCGCCGCGCCGAGGACTCCTGGCGCGAGCACGCGGAGATCGTCGCCGCCGTCGAGCAGGGCGACCCCGAGCGGGCCGCCGCCGTGGTCGCCCGGCACATCGCCGCCGCCCGGAGCGCGTACCGCCGGCGCGGCGCCGCCCAGGGCTGACCCCGGCCCAGGGCTGACCCCGGCCCCGGACGGACGAAGGCCCCGGCAGGCCGGCCCCCGGCGGGGCGGGCCGGCCGGGGCCGGAGCACGCGGCGCTCAGTCCTGCTTGATCGCCGACACCTCGAACGTCAGCACCACCTTGTCGCCGACCAGCACGCCGCCTCCCTCCAGGGCCGCGTTCCAGCTGACCCCGTAGTCCTTGCGGCTGATCGGCACCGAGCCCTCGAAGCCCACCCGGAGGTTGCCGAACGGGTCCCGCGCCGCGCCCTGGTAGGCGAAGTCGATGCTGATCGCCCGGGTGGTCTCCTTGATGGTCAGATCGCCGCCCAGCCGGTAGTGGCCGGCGTCGAGCTGCTCGACGCGCGTGGAGGCGAAGGTGATGTCCGGGAAGGTCGGCGCGTCCAGGAAGTCGTTGGTGCGCAGATGGCCGTCGCGCTGCTCGTTGCGGGTGTCGATGCTGGCGGCCTTGATGATGAGCTTCGCGGACGACTTCGTCGGATCGGTGCCGTCCAGGTGCGCGGTGCCCTCGAACTCCTTGAACGCGCCGCGGACCTTGGTCACCATCGCGTGGCGGGCCACGAAGCCGATCTCGGTGTGGGCCGGGTCGAGCACGTAGTCGCCGGTGAGTCCGGCGAGCGGGATGTCGGTCATAGCGGGCTCCAGACAGGTCGGGGCGGTGCGGCGCGGTGTACACATGGCGGTGCTCCACGCTAGGCAGCGCGCCCCGCACCAGGGCCCAGCCCCGCAGGGGGCGTCCCCCGTCCGGCCGAGTGATCGCCCCCGGGCGCCGCCCGTGCGCTCGGGCGGACTCCTCGGACCGGGGTCGGGGACGGTGTGCGTGGGGTGCCCGAAAGGGCAGACCTAACGTTCGGTCGGTCGGCGAAGCCACCGCAGCGATCTCCGGCAGACGGTCGGCGGGCGCACTCCGTTCACCTCCTCCTCGTCCGAGGCAGCGGGCTGACCAGGGGCGTCGCGTGACCGTCGAGGCCTTACAACCGTCCTTCCCGGCAGGATCGGGCCGAGTGAGGTCATTCGCCTCCTTCCGTCGCAAATCAGGGCGCTGCGGTCGTGAAACCTGTCGGTCCGGCAGTCTGCCGGTGAGCTGCGTCACTTGACGCTGATTTCGTGCCGGGATTCACTTTTTGCGGCGACGGGAAGCAGGTCACCGCATTCGGTGGAATTGTCGCAGCAGCCCGTCAGGCCATTGCACGATTCACCTTGTCCGCCCTCAGTCGGAGGTATTTCCGTGAAGCTCGTCCATTTCGTCAAGAAGGTCATGCCGGAGAAGAGCCTGAAGGCCTACGCGTGGTACCGCTGGGTCTGACCGGGTAGTTCGGCCGCCAGGCCGGAGCCCGGGCGGGTTGTTCCCGCCCGGGCCCCGGCCGCTCACTCCTGGAGCATTCACCCATGCCTGTGTCCAGCAATGACAGGACCGCCCGGGTCACCGTCTTCGCACCGCGGATCGACGAACTTCTGCGCCGATACCGCGGTGCGGACCTCTTCCGCCTGGAGGACGACACCGTCGGCGTGGCCGGCGTCGAACTGACGGACCGCCTGCTCCGCGCCCGTCCGGCCAACGACGCGGAGCGGCCGACCTTCAAGCCCGTCCGGCGGAGGTCAGTCACCCGGGCCGACGCCTCCGCACTCATGCAGGCCGTCTCCGCCGACGTCAGAAACGCGTTGAAAAGGCCCCTGGACGATTCGGTCGACCTGGCCGGAAAATGGCCGCATGCGGCCCACGTCCATCTCCGGGACCTCGTCTTCGGCCACGAGAGTCTTCGGTTCCGAATCCTGGTGGACCGCAGACTGGAACTCACACCGAAACTGACCTGGGCGGCCGTCGCGGCCGGGACGGCAATGCTGAGGAAGCCCGGGGTGGAGATTCCGCTGTCGAATCTCGCGGCACGCGTACTGGACGCCGGTACCTATGACGACCGGCGCTATGCGATGTACCTGTACCGACGGGTGGCCGCGCCGGTCTGCTTCACCGTGTCCGCCCTCGTCACGAACGCGCTCTGGCTGGGGTCGCCCTTCGACGACGGTGTGCCGAACCGGGACATCCTGCTGGAGGCCCTGCGGTTGCTGCCGCCCTCCTGGAACATCCTCCGGGTGGCCTCCCCGGAGTTCCCCGCCGTGGACGACCGGATCGGCGGGCGGGACGACATCCTGATGTTCCCCCTGCTGAGCCACCGGGACCCCCGGCTCTGGGAGGACCCGGACACCTTCCGCCCGCAGCGGTGGGACGGCCTCGATCCCGACCAGCAGCCCGGGTACCTCCCGTTCGGCCACGGGAGCGAGCGCTGCTGGGGGCGGCACCTGGTGATGCCGCTGGCGGAGCGGCTCCTCGACGTCGTGCGCCGGGACGGCCTGGTGGTGAGCCCGGAGCAGACGACCGGGCGGATCGAGCTCGACGGCCTGCTGGAGGTCGCCGGAGTGCGGATGGTCCGGCGGTGACAGGAGAAGGATCGCCGTACGGCCGGGAGCGGGCCCCGGTGGCCGGGCCCCGAGCCGGCGATGCTGGTCGGCGCCGCCGGTGCTGGCATGATCGGGTGCATGGCAGATCGCATCATCGCCGCCTGTGACGGGGCGTGCAAGGGAAACCCGGGGCCGGCCGGATGGGGCTGGGTCATCGCCGACCCCCAGGGCGAGCCGGGCCGCTGGGAGGCCGGCCCGCTCGGGCGGGCGACCAACAACATCGCCGAACTGACGGCTCTTCAGCGCCTGTTGGAGGCCACCGAGCCGGCCGTGCCGCTGGAGGTGCGGATGGACTCGCAGTACGCGATGAAGGCCGTCACCGTGTGGCTGCCGAGCTGGAAGAAGCGGGGCTGGCGCACCGCCGCCGGTACCCCGGTGGCCAACAAGGAACTGGTGACGGCCATCGACGCGCTGCTCGCCGGCCGCACCGTGGACTTCGTCCATGTCGCCGCACACCAGGTCGACGGCGACCGGCTGAACGCCTTCGCCGACCGCGCCGCCAGCGAGGCCGCGCTCACCCAGCGGGCCGCGGGGACGTCGGCCGGCTCCAGCGCCCCGGCCCCCGCAGCCGAGAGCCCGGCGTCGCAGCGGCCCGCCCGCAGCGGATCCAGGGCGGCCGGACCGGGCAGGAACGCGTCGGCGGGTGCCCGGACGCTCAAGGCCAAGTTCCCGGGGACGTGCCGCTGCGGCCGCGCCTACGCCGCCGGTGAATCCATCGCGAAGAACGCCGACGGCTGGGGCCACCCCGCCTGCCGGGAGGCCACCGCCTGAGGCCCGACTCCCCGGCCGGCGCGCCCGGCCGGGTACAGGGCGTCAGAGCAGGGCGCCAGTGCACGGCGTCAGTGCACGGCCTCAGTGCAGGCCGGCCCGGAGGGCGGCCACCCGGTCGGCGGCCGCGGTGAACGCGGCGCGGTCCAGAGCGCCCGTCGCCAGGGCCGCGGCCAGTGCGGCGGCGGCCTGCGTGCCCTGCCCCGGGTCCCGGGCCGAACAGAGCAGCAGGTCCATGCCCGCCGAGGCCGCGGCGACGGCCCGCCGGCCGGTGTCGCCGAAGCCGCTCAGCGCACCGGCCTCCAGGGCGTCGGTGAGGGTGACACCGCCGAAGCCGACCCGGCCGCGGAGCTCCTCCTCCACCACGGCGGGCGACATCCCGGCCGGGCGGTCCGGGTCCAGCGCGGGGTAGACCGCCCAGGACAGCATCACGATCCCGACGCCGGCGTCGACGGCCGCCGGATACGGAGCCTCGTCCACGGTGCGCAGCCTGTCGAGGGCCACCGGCAGGGTCACCGGCCCGGTATCGGTGTTCTGCCCGGCGGGGGCGGATCCCAGCCCCGGGAAGTGCTTGGCGGTCGCCGCCACGCCGGTGTCCTGCTGGGCGGCGATGAAAGTGCTCCCCAGCGCCGAGACGACCGCCGGGTCGGAGCTGTACGAGCGCTCGCTCCGGTCGATGAAGTTGCCGGGCACGTCGTACACGTCCAGGACCGGGGCGAGGTTGACGTTCAGCCCCAGGGCGGCCAGGTTGCGGCCGGCGCCCGTACCGGCCGCGGCCGCCGCGGCCGCCGGATCGGCCGCGAGGCCGATCCGGCGTGCCGACAGGTCCGGCGCGCCGGGCAGTCTGCGGACCACGCCGCCCTCCTGGTCGGTCATCAGCAGCAGCGGCAGCCCGACCGGGCTCTGCTGCTGTGCCTCGCGCAGCTGCGCGACCACCGAGGCGAGCTGCTCCGGGGTGGAGACGTTCTCACCGAAGAAGATCACTCCGGCGGCGCGCCCCGCGCGGATCTCCCCGAGCAGGGCGGGGGGCGGGACCAGGCCCGGGTAGGAGTAGACCACCCGTCGGCCCGCGAGCTGCTCGGGCGTCGGCTCCGCCTGCGGGTCCGCCGTCGGACCGGGCGCGGGCGTCGGCGACGGCGGGCTCGCGCTGGGGCTCGCGGTCGGCACCGGCGACACCTCCGGGATCGGGGCCGCCGAGGACGAGCCATGCGGCCGGGCCGACGCCGTGCCGGTGCCGGTGCCCGTGTCCGGGACGGGTGCGGGACCGGGGGCGCAGGAGGCCAGCAGGAGGGTGAGGACGGGAACGACCCATCGGGCCCGCAGCGACACGGCGGTTCCTCCTCTGCCGCTGCTCCGGCGGCCGTCACGGGCACCATGACGACCGCGGGGTGGGCCGCGCTCGCCGATCCCCTTCACGCTACGCGCCGGTCGCCGCTTTGTACCCGAACCCGTGCGCGACCCACCGCGGGCCGCCCGCGGGCCACGCGTTCGGACGAAGTCCTGCCACGCCTCGCTACGCCCGGGGGAGCAGCCGTGCCGTGATCGGGCCGCGGACACCGTCCCGCTGGAACCAGACCTCCCGGCGCTCCGCCCCTATGTGCGCGGGGGAGACGACGTAGAGGTCGTCCGGCGGCGCGCTCTCGTTGCCGGGCGCGAGGGCGGCGTCCGTGGCCTGGGCCGCGAGCGCGCCCAGCAGGGCGAGGACGGTGGCATCGATCGCGTCCGGTGAGATCGCGAGTGCCGCCAGCGCCTCCCACAGCTCGGTGCTCACGAACGTGACGGGGGAGTGGCCGAGGGACGGGTGGGGGCGCGGGTCCGTGTGCCCGCGCAGGCCGGCGTGCGGCGCGGCGGGCGGCGTGGCGTGCGGTGCGGCCGGCAGGGCGAGGCGTCCGCCGGGGGCCCCGCGGTCCGGCGGTACGCCGAGGGCGACCTGCAGATCGAAGCTCATGGCTGGTCACGGTAGTACCAACAGCCCTGGTCGGCGCAATGCCCGTGCATCCGGGGCGCCGGCCGGGGCCGGCGGCGGGACTACTCGGCCCGGGAGCCCGGCCAGTCCAGGACGAGGCGCTGGGAGCGGGGCAGGGCCGCGACGATCAGGTCGTAGGAGTCCTCGATCATGTCGAGCACCAGCCGGTCGGGCAGCGAGCCGTCCAGGGTGACGGTGTTCCAGTGCCGCTTGTTCAGGTGGTACCCGCCGACGATCGCCGGGTGCTGCGCGCGCAGCCGTACGGCCAGGTCGGGGTCGCACTTCAGGCTGACCGTCAGGGGCTGCGCGGTCAGGACGGTGAGGGCGAAGATCTTGCCGCCGACCTTGAACGTGGACACCTCGGGAGCCCGGCCGAACGGAAACTGCTCCTCGCTGCCGTTGAGGGCGAGGCAGGCGGCCTTGAGCTCGTCGGGGGTCATGGAGTCAGTATGCGGGGCGGCCCCGGGACGGCCTGGCGCGGGCTACCGGCGCCCGGAGCGCGGCGTGACGAGGCGGGTGCCGCCCCAGTTCACCCCGGTGCTGAGGGACTTGGTCTGCGACAGCCCGGCCGTCTGGGCGGCCTCGCTGATCTCGCTGCCCTCGATGTAGCCCTCACGTCCGGTCTTGGGGGTGAGCAGCCAGATCAGTCCGCCGTCCTCGATCAGCCCGATGGCGTCCACCAGTGCGTCCGTGAGGTCGCCGTTGTCCTCGCGGAACCACAGCAGGACGGCGTCGGCGAGGTCGTCGTACTCCTCGTCCACCAGGTCCTGGCCGGTGACCTCCTCGATCGCCTCGCGCAGTTCGAGGTCGCAGTCGTCGTCGTAGCCGATCTCCTGCACGACCTGGCCCGGCTGGAACCCGAGCCGGGCGGCCGGATTGCTCCGCTCCTGCGCGTGGTCGTCGGTCGTCGTCAACACAGCCTCCTCGTTGGTCCTGCCCTGCCCACTGTCGCGCCGGGTGCTGCGCCCACGATCGCCCAGCGGCGGCCCGATGCACGGCAGGCTCCAGTGGTGTCACCGGATCGGGCGAGCGCGGATGCCGCTCGTCCGCCCCCGTCGGCCCCGGTCCGGGCCGGTTCGTCCCCGGTCCGGACCGTGAACGGTGCCCCGGCCGGGCGGCGGGAACCGGCCGGTCCGCCGCTGTCGTCCGAGTGCCCGAGAGCTGGTTCCGGCCGTGCCGCCCCCGGGTGGCTGTCGCAGGCCGGGCTGGAACCGAAGGGGGAGGTCGTTCAGCCGTGTCCCAGTACGACGTGAACGGTGGCGGGCAGGCAGGGCCGTCGAGGCGGCCCGGGCCGGCCTGGTGGTGGCTGCCGGAGCAGGAGCGGCGGCGCCGCAAGGAGCAGCGGCGTGCCTGGCGGCAGCGGAGCAGGCAGCGCCCGACCGGGAAGCGTGACCGTGACTGCTGCGACGGCTGCGACTGTCTCGGGGAGCTGGCCGACCCCTGCATGATCGCACTGCTCCCCGCGGTGTTCGCCGCCGCGCTGAAGGCGGCGGCCGGTGCGGCCCCGGGCCGACGGGGTGTCCGTGCCGCCGACCCGGCGGCGCCCGTTCCGGACGGCGTCGTCGCGGCCGGGCTGTACGGCGCGGTGCGGTACTACCGCGCCAGGATCAGCCCGCGCCGGGCGCCCTGCTGCCCGTACACGCCGTCCTGCTCGACGTACGCGGTGCAGGCGCTGCACCGGCACGGTGCGCTGCGCGGTGCCCGGCTGACGGCGGGGCGGCTGCTGCGCTGCCGTCCGGGGACGGCGGGCGGGGCCGATCCGGTGCCGCCGCGCTGAGGGAGCCGGTCTCAGAGCAGGGCGACGCCCGGGGTGAGCAGGTAGCGCTCCGGGCGGTCCGTCGGGCGGTGGTTCGCCGGGGCGAGATCCCGGCGGGCCAGCCAGGCGGTCAGCCGCAGCCGGGCCTGCCGGTCGCGGTCACCGAGGTGGCCGGCCTCCGACTCCTCCGCGCCGGGGTGGGCGATCTCGCGGAGCAGGATCCGGGTGGGGCGGCCCTCGCCCGCGGGCAGCAGGTCGATGACGGAGAACCGGGAGCCGGGCGGGAAGACCACCTCGGGCTCGCCGGTGTCGGCGAACGCGGCCGTCCTGCGGCCGGTGGCGGACCACACCACGAACTCGACGGCGGCGCCCAGCTCGACGTCGTGGGCGGGCAGGCCCACCACCGGCGCCGGTTCGGTCAGTTCGGCCCCCGGCCGGTAGTGCTCCAGCTCCTCCGGACCGGGATCGGCGCCGAGCAGCACCGCGCCGTGGTGGCTCGGCAGCCGGCGCAGCCCCGAGCCCAGGCAGGCGAGGAACGAGTCCAGCGGCCCCGGGCCGGGGCGGCGCGCCGCCTCGACCAGCTCGGTGCGGGAGACCGGGACCCCGCTGTCCGCGTGGTGCAGGAACACGGCAGCCAGGTCGGTCCTCAGGTCCTCCCGGGGGGCGGACCGCAGCGCGGGGAGCCGCATCGCGACCTGGTCGGCCCGGCTCGCACACCGCTGGTAGTGGACGCCCAGCAGCTCCTTGAACGCGGCCTGCTCCTGCGCGGTGCTCGGCCGGGCGGGGCCCCCGGGGGCATCGGTGGCGAACGCCCGGGCAGCCCGGGATCCGGCGACAGGGTCGGGGTCGGGGTCGGGGCCGGGTTCGGGTTCGGGTGCGGGTTCGGGTGCGGGAACCGGCGCCGGCTCGGGAACCGGCTCAAGGACGGGCACGGGCGACGGCTCGGGAACCGGCTCAAATACGGGCTCGGACGACGGCACGGGTTCGGGCTCGGGCTCGGCGACCGGCCCGGGCACGGGTTCGGGCGCGGCCTCGGCGGGCTCCCGGTCCAGCCAGTCGAGGTCGTACAACTTCGCGACGAAGCGGGCGACGCCCTCGGAGACCTCGTCCGCCTCGCCGTTGACCAGCAGGGCGGGCCCGGTCTCGCCGACCAGGGCGAGGGCGCGCAGGATCTCGCCGAGGCCGGCCCAGACGTCGGACGGCACCGGCTCGCGCCGGCAGCCGACGATCAGCCGGAGCCGGTCCGGGTCAGGTGTGGCGTGCCGGGGCGAGGTGTCCCGGAGCGGGCCTTCGGGGCGCAGCCACAGGCCGGCCGGCACGGCCTCCAGTTGCCAGCCCGGCAGGGCGTCGAAGACCGCCGGGCCCGAGGGCGCCAGGCCGGGCGGAGCGCTGCGCCAGCCGGTCGCGACCACGCGGCGCCGGGCGGCGGAGGCGGTGAACTCGGTCAGCCACGGTTCGCGGGCCGGGGTGCCGAAGGCGTCCAGGAGCCGGCACGAGTAGCCGTCGGCGGTCCGTACCGGGAGGCCGACGGCCGCGCGGACGTCGCACTGCAGCTCCTCCGCGAGCGCGGCGGCCAGCCTGGTGAGGGAGGCGGTGTCCGTCCACGGGGCGCTCAGCAGCGGTTCGGCCGGGGCGGCCGCGAGCAGGTGGCGGACGGTGCCGGCCAGTTGGCCGGCCACGGGCAGCGGCGCTCCCGGCCGGCCGACCACGAGGAGCAGGGTGGCATGGTCGGCGGCGGCGCCGTCCAGCGCCGCCGGGTGGGGGCCGTCCGGGCCGGTCCGGAGCCAGAAGCCGCCCGGCAGCCGGCTCACCACGGCGTCACCGGGGCCGGTCGGCGGGAGCGGCGGCAACACCGCCGCCGGTTGCGGTTGCGGTTGCGGTTCCGGGTCCGCTGCCGGAACGGGAACCGGGGCGGGCCGCTCGACCCCGGCGGGCGGCGGCCAGAGCGGGCCGAGCGGCCGGGCGCCTCCGGTGGGCGGGCAGAGCCACCAGGACGCGGCGGGGCCGTCCTTCGGCCCGGACGTCAGCAGGGTGCCGTCCGCGCGCAGGGTGACGACCCCGTCCGGGGCGGCGACCGGCAGACCGGCCAGTTCGGCGAGCTGTTCGGCGGGCCGGCGACCGGTAGCCGGCGGCGCGGCGAGGCCGGAGGCGGCGAGGACGAGGGTGCCGGCGCCCCGGGCGACCGCCGTCCGGGCCAGTTCGGCGAGCCGGTCGAGCAGCACGGTCGCGGCGCCGGGCGAGGCGGCGAGCACGATCAAGCAGCGGGCGTCCGGCCGCAGTGCCGCCAGGGCGGCGGCGAGCCCCGGCGGCAGGTCCGCACCGGCGCCCGCCGCCCCCGGGGCGATCACGAAGTGCGGGCCGGCCCGGTGCAGGGCGGCCGGCGCGTCCTCGGCCGGCCCGGCGCCGGAACCCCGGTCGGGGCCGCCGAGCCGGCGGCCGAGCTTGCGCCACCGCCGGCCGTCGCCGCCGCTGTCGCCGTCCCGGCCGTCGTCGCCCTGCGATGGTGTGGTCAACGCTCTCCCTACGGCCGCCGGCGCGGGCCGGTGCGACCCGGCTGCGGCGCCGCGTCCGGAGGACCGCTGCGCCTGCGACATCGTCCTGTCCTGTTCCGGCCCGCTCCGCGTGCGCGGCCGGGCCCCACCCCGCTATACGGTCGGGGCCCCGGCCGGGGTTCAGCCGGGGCCGGCGCTACGCCTCCTCCCCGGCGGCCACCGTCGCGCTCTGCACCTGGACGGTCCGGCGCCGGGTGATGTACAGGCCGCGCCCGGCGGGGAGTTCGCGCGGTTTGACGTTGCCGAACAGGAATCCCTCGCTCGGCGGGCAGGAGAGCAGCAGCACGGGGGTGTTGACCTCCTGGAGCCTGCGCAGCAGGGCGTCGGAGCTCGCCCGGCCGATGCCGTTGGCGCTGCGTGCGACGATCAGGTGCAGGCCCAGTTCGGCGCCCTGCGCGAGGTGGTCGAGCAGAGCGGCGAACGGGTGATTCGCGCCGGGGGAGCCGGACACCAGCTCGTAGTCGTCGACCACGATGAACAGTTCGGGCCCCTGCCACCAGTCGCGGAGCTTCAGCTGGGCCGGCGTGAGGTCCGGCCCCGGCAGCCGGTTGGCCATCGCCCGGGCCGCGCCGTCCACGATCTGCCGCAGGACGTCCACGGCGACGGCGTGGCCGAGCCGGTACTCCTCGGGGACGGCCTCCTGCAGCTCGCGGCGGTAGTCGACCAGCATGATCCGCGCCTGGTCGGGGGTGTAGGCGGTGGTGACGGCGGCCGTGACGAGCTTGAGCAGGTTGGTCTTGCCCGCCTCGCTGTCACCGACCACCAGCAGGTGCGGGGACTCCTCGAAGTCGTGCCAGAGCGGCGAGATCGTGGTGTCCTGCAGCCCGAGCGGGATCCGCAGCCGGCCCTCGGGCGCCGGCAGTGTGGCGGCGTCCACGGTGAGCGGCAGCATCCGGACCTCGGGCGCGCGCGGGCCGCTCCAGTGGTCGGCGATCGCGTCGACCAGGTCGGCCACGCCCTCGCCGAGGTCGTCGGTGCCGCTCCCGCCGTCGGCCCGGGGGAGGGCGGTGAGGAAGTGCATCTCGTCGCCGGTCAGGCCCCGGCCCGGGGCCTTGGGGACCTTGCCGGCCGCCCGCATGTTGATGGCGGAGTCGACCGGGTCGCCGAGCCGCAGTTCGAACCTGGTGCCCAGCAGGTCGCGCAGGGCGCTGGTGACCTCGCCCCAGCGGGTGGTGCCGACGATCAGGTGGATGCCGTAGTTGAGGCCGCGCTGCGCGATCAGGGTCAGCGCGGGCGCGAGGTCGGCGAACTCCTGGCGGACGGTGTTCCAGCCGTCGATGACCAGGAAGACGTCGCCGTGCCGCTCCTCGGCCAGTTCGCCGGCCGCCCGGCGCCGCCGGAACGCGCCGATCGAGTCCAGGCCGAGCTCGGCGAACCGCTTCTCGCGGTGCGCCAGCACGGCGTTGACCTCGGCGACGGTGCGCAGCACCCGCTCGGGGTCGTGCCGGCCGGTGATGCCGCCGACGTGCGGCAGCCCGCGCAGCGAGGAGAGCGTGCCGCCGCCGAAGTCCAGGCAGTAGAACTGAACCTCGCGCGGGGTGTGGGTGAGGGCGAGGGCGGTCATCAGGGTGCGCAGCAGGGTGCTCTTGCCGCTCTGCGGGCCGCCCGCGATGCCGATGTGGCCGCCGGCGGCCGAGAGGTCCGCCGTGAGCAGGTCGCGGACCTGCTGGAACGGGCGGTCGATGACGCCGACCGGCACCTTCAGCGTGCCGCGCCCGGCGCCGCTCTCGGTGGTGAAGCCGTGCTCGGGGTGCGGGGCGAGCGGCGGCAGCAGTTCGTCCAGGGTGGGCGGGACGTCCAGCGGGGGCAGCCACACCTGGTACGCGGGCGGGCCGGCGTCGGTCAGCTTGGCGGCCGCGATGTCCAGCAGCGTGCCGCTCTCCTCGGCGGCGGGCTCCTCGGCCGCCGGCTGCTCGCCGGCCGGGGGCAGGGCGGGGGCGACGTACTCGGTGTCGTAGGGGCGCACCTGACCGGCCACCACCTCCTGGCGGGCGGCGCGGCGCCGAGCCCGGTAGGGGCCGGAGACGTACGCGGCCTTGAACCGGGTGAGGGTGGAGATGTCGCTGCGCAGGAACCCGTTGCCGGGCTGCGAGGGCAGCTGGTAGGCGTCGGGCACGCCGAGCACGCCGCGGCTCTCCATCGCGGAGAAGGTGCGCAGGCCGATCCGGTAGGACAGGTGGGACTCCAGCGCGTGCATCCGGCCCTCGTCCAGGCGCTGCGAGGCGAGCAGCAGGTGCACGCCGAGCGAGCGGCCGAGCCGGCCGATCATGATGAAGAGGTCCATGAAGTCGCGGTGCGCGGCCAGCAGTTCGCTGAACTCGTCGACCACCACGAACAACGTGGGCATCGGCTCCAGCGGGGTGCCGGCCGCGCGGGCCGTCTCGTAGTCCAACAGCGAGCTGTAGTTGCCGGCCGCCCGCAGCAGCTCCTGGCGGCGGACGAGCTCGCCGTGCAGGGCGTCGCGCATCCGGTCGACCAGCGAGGCCTCGTCGGCCAGGTTGGTGATCACCGCGGAGGTGTGCGGCAGTCGGTCCAGGCCGAGGAAGGTCGCGCCGCCCTTGAAGTCGACCAGGACGAAGTTCAGCACCTCGGAGGAGTGCGTGACGGCGAGCGCCAGCACCAGCGTGCGCAGCAGCTCGGACTTGCCGGAGCCGGTGGCGCCGATCAGCATCCCGTGCGGGCCCATGCCGCCCTGTGCGGACTCCTTGATGTCCAGTTCGACGGGTGTGCCGTCGGCGGCGAGCCCCAGCGGCACCCGCAGCCGGTCGGCGATGCCGCGCCGGGCCCAGGCCTCGGCGACGTCGTACCGGTGCAGGTCGGGGATGCCGAGCAGGGAGGTGAGGTCGAAGTCGGCGTCGAGCGGCTCGCCGGCGTCGGTCGTCGAGCCGATCCGGTGCGGCGCCAGCAGGGCGGCCGTCCGGCGGGCGGCGGCCACCGACAGGGCGTCGGGGCGGCCGAGCGCCGTGTTCTCGTCCCGGTGGTTGCGGTCGGCGCCGACCATGGCGAGCGCGCCGTCCTCGATCAGCAGCCGCAGCCGGTAGCGGGACGGCTTCCACTCCAGGGTGTCGCCGAGGTCGAGGAGGGTGGCGTTGCGGTAGCCGGCCAGCGCGGCCCGGGCGGCGGCGGGCACCTTCGGGCCGTCCAGCACGATGACGGTGTACGGCTCGTCCCGGCTCGGCCGGCTGTCCGGCTCGTACGGCGGACGCGCGGCGAACTCCGTGCCGAGCAGCTGCTCGACCTCGGTCAGCGAGCCCGCCACCAGCCGCACCGGCCCCGCACCGTCGGTCTCGGTGGGGTGCAGCGCGTGCGGCAGCCACTTCGTCCACTCCCAGTGCGCGCGGCCGGCCGCGTCGGTGACCACCGCGACCCGCAGTTCGTCGGGCGCGTGGAACAGCGCCAGCTGCACCACCATCGCGCGGGCCAGCGCCCGCGTCCGGGTGTCGTCCTCACCGCGCAGCAGCACCTGGGCGTAGCCGCGCAGGTACACGGCGACCGGCTGGTCCGCGACGGTGCCGTAGGCGTGGATGAAGCGACGCAGGGCGTGTGCGCAGAGCGGCTCCAGGTCCTCGACCGGCTTGGTGGTCAGCGGCGCCAGCCGCACGGCGAGGCGCTGCGGGCCCGTCCCGATCCGGACGTCGCCGAAGTCCGGGTGCGAGCTGCGGCGCTCCCACAGGCGCGAGGTGCGCACCAGCGAGGCCAGCGCGGTCGGGTGGGGGTGGCGCCAGGCCAGTGCCTCCTGCTGGCGCACGACGTGGCCGCGGACCTGACGGCGGATCTGCGAGAGGTAGCGCAGGTAGTCCCGCCGCTCGGCGCGCAGCGCGGCCTTGCGGTCGCTGGCGCCGCGGATCAGCTGGGTCACCAGCATGCCGACGGCGGACAGCCCCATCATGCCCATCGCGACGTACGTCAGGATCCCGCCGCCGTCGCCCGGGCGCAGGAAGATCATCACCATCGAGAGCGAGCTGAGCGCCATCGGGGCCATCGCGATCATGCCCGACATGCCGCTCTGCGCCTCGGGCAGGCTGGGCGGCTCCTGCAACTGGATCTCGCCGTCCGGCATCTCCGGGCCCGGACGCCGGGCGGGACGGTTGACCAGCACCACGCTCAACGCACAGCTCCTCGCGACACAGGACGGCCGGGACGCTCGGTGCCGGACCGGGAAGGTGCGGGCGGGTCGTCCCCACCGGATCACGGGCGGCGGGCCGCCCGGGGTTCACCGCAGGCCGGTGAACCTCCCGCCGCCCGCCGCGCGTACCTCCTGGCGGGATGCCCGCCCCGGACCGCCCCGGACCGGCCGCGGGCATCCCGACCAGGACGGCCCGCCGCGCCGGGCGGCGTCCGAGGAGAGCAGCGTCGAGCGGAGTGAGCTTTGAACGGTAGTGCCGTCGCAGGACTGTGCAGGCTGCGGTTCCGCGCCCCAGACGCACTGTTCGAACTCTCGGTGCCCTCGGACGTCCCGCTCGCCGACCTGCTGCCCGCCGTGCTCGGCCACGCCGGCGCAGCCGTCGAGGAGCAGGGCGTCGAGCACGACGGCTGGGTACTCCAGCGCCTCGGCGGGGAACCGCTGGACGAGGAGCTCGGCACGGAGGCCCTCGGCCTGCACGACGGGGACGACCTCTACCTGCGCCCCCGCCGCGAAGCCCTGCCCGCCGTGCACTTCGACGACCTGGCGGACGGCGTCGCCACCGGCATGCGGGCCCTGCCCGACACCTGGCGTCCGGCACTGACCCACCACCTCGCCGTGGCGCTCGCGCTGACCGCGCTGGCCGGCGGGCTGGCGCTGCTCCTCCTCCCCGGCCCGCAGCAGACCCGCGACCTCGCCGCCGCCGTCACCGGACTGCTGCTGCTGTTCGGCGCCGCGAGCGCCTCCCGCGCGGTCGGGGACGCGGGCGCCGGCACGGCGTTCGGCGCGGCGGCCGTGCCCTACCTGGCCCTGGCCGGCGTCCTGCTGCCGAGCGGCGGCGGGAGCGGCGGGAGCGGGGTCCGGATGCTGGCCGGCGGATCGGCCGCGGCCGGCGCGGCCGTCCTCGCACTGGCCGCGGCCGGCTGCGCCGCACCGCTGTTCCTCGGCGTCGTGCTGCTGGGGCTGTTCACCATGGTGGGCGGCGTCCTGGTGCTGGCCGGCCGGACGCTCCTGGAGGCCGCCGCCGTGCTCGCCGTCCTGGCCGTCCTGCTCGGGGCGTTCGTCCCCGGCATCAGCTTCCGGCTGTCCGGCCTGCGGCTGCCCGCGCTGCCCCGCAACGCCGAGGAGCTCCAGGAGGGCATCGAGGCCTTCGCCGGCGACACCGTCCTCACCCGCAGCGCCCTCGCCGACGGCTTCCTGAGCGCCTTCCACTTCGCGCTCGGCGCGGTCTTCACGTTCGGCCTCGGCCTGCTGGCGGGCGGCACGGGCTGGGCCGCGCCCACCATGGCGGCCGTGCTGTCCGTGCTGCTCCTGCTGCACAGCCGGGCGGTCGGCAGCATCCGGCAGCGGCTCGCCCTGCTGCTGCCGGCCGTGCTCGGCCTGGTCCTGCTGGCCGCGCGCTTCGCCCTCGGCCAGGGCACCGCCGGCCGGCTGCTGCTGCTCGGCGCCCTGCTGGCCCTCGCCGGGGCGCTCGCGGTCCTCGCCTGGACCGTCCCCGGCCGGCGCCTGCTGCCCTACTGGGGCCGCGCGGCCGACCTGCTGCACACCCTGACGGCGCTCGCCCTGCTGCCGCTGATGCTCGACGTCACCGGCGTCTACCACGCACTCCGGGCGATCGCCGGCTGAGCCGGACCGCCCCGAACCGCGCCCCGAGGAGACAACCCCAGATGCAATCGAAACGCGACCAGGTGCAGGCCCACCTGTTCGTGATGGGCAGGCTCGCCACCGGCATGCTCCGGGGCGAGCCCGACGCCGTCGACACCCCCGCCGGCCGCACCTCCCGGGGCAGCGTGCTCGGCCTCGCCGTCGCGGTGCTGATCGCCGTGGGCGTCGCCCTGTACGGCCTGGTCGTGCCCGGTGGCGCCACCGGCTGGCGCAAACCCGGCACGCTGGTGGTGGTCAAGGAGAGCGGCGCCCGCTACCTCTTCCTGGACGGCGAACTGCACCCCGTCCTCAACGAGGCCAGTGCCCGCCTGCTGGCCGGCGACCAACTGGTGGTCGACCAGGTCAGCGTGAAGTCGCTGGACGGCACCCCGCGCGGTGTCCCGGTAGGCATCCAGGGCGCCCCCGACGGCCTGCCCACGGCGGCCAGGCTCACCGGCGCCCCCTGGTACGCCTGCGCGCAGAGCCGCCCCGCGCCCTCCGGCAGCCGGATCCCCGGCCTGGCCCTGGCCGTCGGCGCCGACCGGCCGGGCGAACGGCTGACGGAGGACCAGGCCGTACTGACCGCCGCCCCCGACGGCGCCGAGTACCTGCTCTGGCACGGCCGACGGCTGCGCCTGGACACCCGCGCCGGCGCCCGGCAGGCCCTCGGCTACGCCTCCGCCACCCCCTACCCGGTCACCACCGCCTTCCTCAACGCCCTCCCGGCCGGCCCCGACCTCGGCGCCCCCGAGATCGAGGGCCGCGGCAACCCCGGGCCGACCCTGGCCACCCACCCGACCAGGGTCGGCCAGCTGTTCA
This sequence comes from Kitasatospora sp. NPDC057223, assembly GCF_042669755.1. Lineage (NCBI taxonomy): Bacteria > Bacillati > Actinomycetota > Actinomycetes > Kitasatosporales > Streptomycetaceae > Kitasatospora > Kitasatospora sp. NPDC057223. Next base: position 25,678 of record NZ_JBHUWW010000012.1, read on the forward strand.
CCGGCCCCGGCGGCGACCCGTACCTGCTCACCGCGTCCGGCCTGGCCCCGCTCGGCCGGACGATGTTCGAGCTGCTGCGCGGCGACTCCCGCACCCAGCACGGCGCCTACGGCGACGCCGCCGTCGTCCCCGTGGTGCTCGGGCCGATCGACCTGGCGGCGCACCCCGCACCGGCCGCCGTCACGGCCGGCCTCGCCGGCCAGGGCCTGCCCGCCGCACCGCCGCAGCTGCTGAACGTCCCCCAGGGCAAAGGCGTGTGCGCCGAGTTGCGGCTCGGCGAGCAGGCGCCCGCCACCGCCGTCACGCTGCTCCCCGACGCCGCCGTGACGGGCCTCGCGCCGGCCGCCCAGCCGGGTGTGGAGCCGGCCTGCGCGGGCGCCGACGCCATCGCGGTCGCGCCCGGCGGCGGGGCCCTGGTCCGGGCGCTGTCCGGCGCGGGCAGCGGCTCCACGCTGTACCTGGTCACCGACACCGGGGTGAAGTTCCCGCTCGCCTCGGCCGAGGTCGCGAAACAGCTCGGCTACGCCGCCGCCGCACCGCCGGCCGTCCCCGACGCCCTGCTGACCCTGCTGCCGACCGGCCCCAGCCTCGACCCCGCCCTGCTGACCGGCGCCGCCCCGGCGCCGGTGGCCGCACAGCCCGCCTGCGTTCGCTGAACCACCCGGCACGGTGGCCCCGTTGAACGAAGTGACGGGCCACCCGGCCCGGTCACCAGGTGCGGCCCCGGCCGCACGAATGCCCGTACCGACGAAGGGAATCCGGTGAGCACTCCCGGCTTGCAGACAGAGGACGCGGTCGTCCAGAGCGTCCTGGCGACCCTCGAAACCCACATGCAGTCGATGCGCACGGCGGGCCAGAACGTCGAGGCCGTCAACGGCGAGATCCAGCAGCACTTCCAGGCCGCCTGCAGCACCGCCTACCAGCAGCGGATCGCGGACTGGCAGGAGAAGTACCGCCAGCTCCAGCAGGCCTACGACACCTTCCACGCGGGCCTGGCCCGCGGGCACCAGGGCATCAACAACGCCCACACCGAGGCACTCGGGCTCGGCAGCGGCTGGTCGCCCGGCAGCAACAACGTCTTCAACGTGCTCAACGGCGGCTGACGCCGACTCCCCGCAGCGCCCCGCCCGGCGGTCCACCGCCGCCGGGCCGACAGCCCCGAGCCGGCGCCCCGGGCCCGGCCACGACCGACCGAGAGGATCCGTCCATGTCGGACATCAAGCTCAACCACGCGAACATCGACGAGGCCGCCGACGCGCTCACCCAGGCGAGCTCCGGCATGCACAGCCGGATGGAGGACTGCCTGCGGGCCGTGCAGACCGCCGAGCACCAGCTCCAGGGTGATCTCGCCACCGCCGCCCACGAGTTCTACACGGCGCTGGCCAACAGCGACGCCGCGATGACGGACGACATCGCCAAGGGCGCCGAGGTGCTGCGCACCATGCACGGCCTGCTGCGCGACGCGGACGCCAAGGGCGGTCAGGGGATCGGCCAGTGACGGCGGCGACGGACGGCCACCGGCACGGCGGGTGCGGCGATGGGTGACGGGACGAACGGCGGCGGCACGCTCAGCGTCAGCTCCGAGGACCTCAAGTACTTCGCGGACACCACCCTGGTGAACTTCATCAAGGAGCTCCAGGGTGACCCGAGTTACAAGGTGATCAGGGGATTCGGCGGCGGCGGCATCAGCTCCGAGAGCAACTACGACAAGCTGCTGGCCGGGTACACCAACTTCGGTCTCGCCACCACCGTGCAGAAGGAGTTCGGCGCCCTCTGCAAGGCCCTGTACGGGAGCATCGACACTCTCGTCCAGCAGTTGGGCACGGCGCGGGTGGAGCTGAAGATCGCGCTGGCCGCGATGGAGCGGGCCCACGAGGAGGCCATCACGGCCGCCGAGATGATGGAGATCCTCAACAAGGTGATGGGGGCCGGCGCCCCCAAACCCACCACCACCCCGTAGCCCGCCGGGCCATCTTCCGTACAGACCACGAACATCCCACTGCTTGGAGCGAGACGGCCATGAGCACACCGGAGGAGAAGCACGGTGAACTGGACTGGGACGGAATGCTCCTGGCGCTCGCCGACTCGACGCAGCGGAAGATCGTGACCCGTTCGGAGATCGCGGGAGCCGGCGTGGCCCCCTGGTTCGCCTCCACCGTGAAGTGCGAGGTGCAGGCCAAGCACTACACGGGTACCGGCGAGGCGCACGACTGGCTCTCGGGCAAGGACAGTTACGACGTCTGGTGGGCGTGGAACTGGAACGACAGCAACGGAGCGAACCAGAGCTGCGTCATCGCCGTCAACATGGACTGGTCGAAGTGGGGGAACGCCACCGACGGAGTCCTGTCCAAGTACACCCACCAGCCGTCCGAGATCCTCGTTCCGCTGAGCAGCGGATCGCAGGCCAACGACACGGTCAGTCTCTGGAGCTTCCTCGACGGCGCCGACGCGTTCAAGGGCCTGAAGGACAAGGTGGCAGGCTGGCGGACGACGGTCGCCGACTGGGCCGCGGACATCGACTCCCCGGGGAGCAGCTGGCAGGGCAGCGCGGCAGGGGAGTTCAAGGTGCTGCTGGAGGGCTTCGCCGGCGAACTCGAAAGCATCGGGATCCAGCTCGAAATCCCCGACTACGCCACCGACCTGAGGGCGGCGGGCACTTCCATCACCCCTGCCGTCTTCGGCCTGGGCCAGGTCTACCGGGACTGGTTCGACGGGCAGTACGCCTGGCCGGCCGCGGCGACCTTCAAGGCGATGAGAGAGGTACTGAAGGACTGCCAGCCGGTACTGAACACCGTCGACGACACCGTGACGGTCACCACGGTGCTGGGTGACCCGCACAGCGAGGCGTTCTTCGACGCGCTGCAGGCGAGGGCCAAGGCCATCTGGCTGAAGGACGTCCACGAGCAGCTCGACCTGAAGGCGAGCACGTACTTCGCGACGGTGAAGGCCGCCTACGACAAGCTGCACACGGACTTCGGCATGCCCTTCATCCCGGTGTCCATCCGGACGCCGACGGTCGAGAAGCCCGACACCTCCACGGTGGACCCGCCCAAGGTCGACCCGAAGACGGGGCTGCCCGACACGAAGATCCCGGACGGCACCGGCGGCACCGGCGGTGGCGGCACCGGAGGCGGTGGCAGCGGCAGCGTCAAGACCCCGGGCCCGGTCAACCTGGGCACCGGTGGCGGCGGTTCGGGAACGGGCGGTGGCGGCTCCGGCCTGCCGAGCTCGATCACCGGTGGTGGCGGCGGTTCCGGCACGGGCACGGGCACCCCCGTCCTGGACAAGAACGGCAAGCCCGTCCTGGGCGCCGACAACAAGCCCGTCCTGCTGCCGCCCGGCGGCTACATCGGCGCGGGCGGGCAGCTGTACGACGCCAACGGCAAGCCGGTCACCAAGGACGGCAAGCCGGTGGTCGTGCCCGAGGGGTCGACCGTGGCCCCCACCAGCGGCGGCAGCCTGTACGGCGGCACGGCCAAGGTGCCCAAGGGCTCCACCGTCCGGGAGGACGGCACGGTGGTCGACAAGGACGGCAAGGCGGTGCTGGACGTCAACGGCAACCCGGTGGTGCTCGGCAAGGGTGACACCATCGCCGCGGACGGGACCCTGCTGGACCCGAGCGGCAAGCCGATCTCGAACCTCAACCAGCAGCTCACCAACCAGGAGCACGTCCTCGCCACGTCGACGCCGGTCAGCCGCACGGTGACCGGATCGTCCGGCGGCGACTACTCGTACCAGGGCACCTCGTCCACCGGTTCCTCCTCGTACGGCCTGCTCGGCGGCTACGGCACCGGTTACAGCGGCTCCACCGGTACGCCGGGCAGCTCGACCGGCAGCGGCGGCATCACGCCGCTGGGCGGCGGCTCGGGCGCCAGGCTCGTCAGCAGCGGGGGCGGGCTGGGTGCCAAGGCCGTCGAGAACAGCGGCCCGGCCGTCGCGAAGATGGCCGCCGCCGAGGCCGCCGCCCAGAAGACGGCCCTCCAGCGGGCCGCCTCCGCCACCGCCGCCGAGGAGGCCCAGATGATGGGCCGCTCGGTCTCCACCAGCGGCGGCTCGGGCGCGCCGATGATGCCGATGGGCGGGGCCGGCGGCGGGGCGGGCGGCCAGGGCGACAAGGACCGCCAGCGGACCACCTGGCTGTCCGAGGACGAAGAGGTCTGGGGCACCGACACCGGCACGGTGAGCGGTGTGATCGGCCGCTGACCGGCGGCACCGATCAGTGGAGCGGAGCGGCGGCCGGCTCGCGGCCGTCAGGAGAGGTGGAGAGATGTCGTTCTCGTTCGCGGAGCAACTCGAATCGGTGATGGCCGAGATGATGGAGCAACAGGCCAGGATGCTGGCCGCGCAGCAGGAGTTGCAGGCCGCCACCGCCTCGGCGATGTCGAAGGACCGGATGGTCACCGCCAAGGTCGGCCCGCAGGGCGAGGTGGTCTCGCTGACCTTCCACACCTCCGACTACCGGACGATGGCGCCGGCCCAGCTCGCCACCGTGCTGACGGACGTGCTGAACGAGGCGCGGGCCCGGATGGGCGAGCAGGTGATGAAGTCCATGAGCGCGTTCGAGGGCGTCGGCGACCTGCTCCGGGAGTCGCTGACCGGCCCGACCGACCTGGACGAGGTGCTGGCGCCGCTGATCGCCATGCGGCCCCAGCGCGGGGAGGGCCTCAAGCCGGCCCGCACGAAGCAGGAGGACTTCAATGGCTGACCGGCTGGTCAAACTCACCGACCTGAAGCAGGTGTTCGGCCACTTCGAGGAGATGTCCGCGCTCGTCGACAAGATCAAGGAGGAGGTGCACCGGATCGAGGTGAACAACCGCCTCGCCGCCGGTGACGACGAGATCGGCGGGCAGTACCACAAGCAGGCGGACAAGGGCACGGTGAACCTCATCGAGCTCACGACGAACGTGCGGAACAAGCTGCTGGTGATCGGGATCAACGGCGCGACCACCGCCGACCTCTTCGACGCCGCCGACAACGACGCCACCGACCTGACGCTGTAGGGCAGCGGGGGTCGTTGGGCCCGCCGTCGCCGGTCCGTCAGCACCGACCCCCCGCAGGAGCACCAGCCATGCCGCATCCCTCCGTCAACGTCTCGCCGGGTGTCGCGAAGCTCTTCTCGGTCCTCACCGGGATGCCGTGGCCGAAGTCCAGCGAGGGCGGGATGCGCGACGTCCGGGACGACTTCGAGGCACTGGCCGTGGACCTGCCGAAGCTGCGGGAGTACATCGCGGAGCTGGTGGCGCTCTGCACCAATCAGTTCGAGGGGAAGGCCGCCGAGGCCTTCGTCGCCGAGATGAACCGCTTCATCGGTGGCGGGGAGGGCGGCGGCGACGACTACCTGACGCTGGCCGGGGGGATGTGCACCGAACTCGGCGAGTACGCGGGCGAGGTGGCGAACTCCGTCGAGTACGTGAAGTGGATGGCGATCGGGCAGCTCATCCAGCTGCTCTTCGAGATCGCGCTGGCGATCTTCTGGTCGCCGTTCGACTTCGGCGCCTCGCTGATCGCCCTGGCCGTCCTGAAGGAGGGCGTGCGCAAGGTCCTGGTCGAGCTGGTGAAGTACCTGGTCAAGACGATCCTGCTGCACACCTTCATGGGCATCGCCGGTGGCCTGCTGCTCGACACGATCATCCAGAACACCCAGATGAACCAGGGCAACCGGCACAAGTGGGACGAGAAGGCGACCCTGCAGGCGGTGCAGAACGGCGCGCTCAGCGGACTCGTCGCGGGCCCGCTCAACCTCTTCTTCGTGGGCCTGGGCAAGCTGCTGGGCGCGGGCGTCGGCAAGCGGCTCATCACGAAGGAACTCGCCAACGAGCTGTCGGGCATCGCCGGCGGCGCCGCCGGCAAGGGACTGAAGGACGTCGCGGGGAGCGCCGCCGGCAAGGGGCTGAAGGACGCTGCCGGGAACGCCGCCGGCAAGGGGCTGAAGGACGCCTCCGGGAGCGCCCTCGGCAAGGGGGTGGCCCACGAGTTCAGCGAGGAGCTGGCGAAGGGCCTCGCGCACAACCTCGGCGCCGTCGTCCGTGACTACGCCCGGTTCCTGGGCAAGGGCTTCTCGGCCGGCGGCAAGGGGGCCGCCGCTGCGGGGGCCAAACTGGCGGAGGACTTCGGGGAGCAGTTCGCGAAGCACCTCGGGCCGGCGCTCGGCGAGGGGGTGGCCCGCGAGTTCGGCAAGAAGGTCGGCGAGGCCCTCGTCGAGAAGTGGGGCGGCAAGGCCGGCAAGGAGGCCTTCGGCGAGGCCATGAAGAACGTCGTCGAGGGAGTGGGGCTGAAGCCCGAACTCAAGGCCGTGGGCGACGCCCTGGCGAAGGGGCTGCCGGACGTCGTCGGCGGGGTGCAGAAGTCCAACATCTACTTCCTGCTGGGCCACGCCCTGGGCGAGCAGGTGAACAACGGCCTCAACAACGTGCTCAGCGAGGGCTTCTACAACCTGATCTGGGGCGAGAACCACGAGTTCACGGCGAGCGGCGCGAGCTTCGGCGCGGGCTTCCTCATGGGCGGCATCAGCCACATGCTGCACCACGCCGCCTCGCCGCTGATGACCCGGTACACGGACTTCATCCAGAGCATCCAGTACGCGCCGGTGGGCCCGGAGGCTAGCAAGTACTTCGGCCCGCTGCACCCGCTCACCATCCTGTCCGTCGCGAGCAACCTGGCCGGCCACCCCGCGCCGTTCCCCGTGCCGCGCAGCGGCGTGCGCGTCGACCCGGTGTCGGACGGCGGCTCCCTGCCGCGCAGCCCGGGTGACGCCGCCCCGGTCAGGACGGCCGGCGGCCCGCCGTCCGACAACGGCGCGGGAGCCGGACCCTCCAACCGTGCGGGCTCCCAGCGGACGGAGAGCGGTTCTCCCGCACCCGGCTCGGCGGCGAAGGCCGGTTCCGACGCGTCGGACGCCACGACGCCGAAGCTCGCTCCGGCGACGGTGTCCAGGTCGGACAGTACGGCGTCCCGTCCGGGGCCGGCGGTCGAGCCGCCCGTCCGGACCTCCACCGAGTCCGGCGGAGCCGGTACGCCACCGCCTCCCAGCACTCCCCGTGCCCGCGAGACGGCGCAGGACGTGGACGTGGCCGTGGACGCGGCCGGGAGCGCGACGGCCGCTGCGGGCGCGATGCCTCGGACCGAACCCCGACAGGTCACCGTGCGGGACGCGGACGACCCCCTGGAACAGCTCCACGAGGAGCCGGTTCGGCCGTCCACGACGGGCGGCCCCGTCCCCGCCGGACCGCCTGCCGTCCTCACCGCGGAGCACGTCGAGCACGTCGACCACGTCGAGCACAACGAGCAGGTCGAGCACGTCGACCACAACGAGGACGACGAGCAGTTGGAGTACCTGGAGGTGGAAGGGGACGAAGACGGCGGAGCAGACCTGCCCGACGAGTCCGCGCTGCCACCGACCCGGAGCAACGACGACGACGGCGCCAACGACGTCGGGGGCCACGTCAGTGACCACGTCAGTGACCACGACCACGTGCATGAGCACGGTGAGAACGACGGCGGCAGGAGCGACGTCTCCGTACCCGTGAGCCCCACGCCCACCGACGAGACCCCGGCGGCCGGTGTCACCCCCGTCCACCACGAGGTGCTGCCGCCCGCGTACGCGGCGGCCGACGAACGGCGGGCGGCCGAGTGGCGCACCCGGCAGCGCGAGTTGACCGACCGGGCCGACGCCGAACTCACGAAGGCCGTCGAGAGCAACCGGCGCCATCACGACCCGGAGGCGGAGGACCGGCTCCGCGAGGTGTTCGAGGAGCGGCGTCAGCGGACCGGCGAGGACACCCTGCCGGAGTCGGAGTTCTGGAGGCAGGCCAGCACCCTCATCCATGACGAGCTGGCCGCGCGTCCCACGGAGCGGCCGGAGATCCTCGCCGGGGTCCAGGAGCTGATCGAGCTGGCCGGTGTCCGTGAGGCGGCGATCGGCCTCGCCATGGACCGCTTCGACCGGCTGATGACCGAGCAGGACGCCGACCCGGTGGTCCGTCAGGACCTGTCCAGGGTGTTCCGGGAGCAGGCCAGGGCCGATGTGGCACGTCTCCTGACCGACCCCAAGGACATCGCGGACCCGGCGAAGGGCGAGCTCGCCCGGCGGGAACTGGAGACCCGGGTCGAGGGTCTCGGCCGTGACCTGCGGATCCGGACGGCCTTCGAGCGGGTGGCGGGACAGGCCGAGGCGGCGGTGGCCCGGGTGGCGGCCAACTGGTGGGCGAACCTCCCGCCGCACACCCGCGAGCAGCTGGAGGCCGCCGGAGTCACCGGCGGGGAGCTGTCGCCGGCCGGCCGCGCCGAGCTGGTGCAGACCCTGCGCGAGCGACTGCTGACCTCCTTCGGCGACGTGCCCGGGGTGGTGCGGTCACCGGCGCGGCCCGACCACGAGTCGGTCCTGGTGCTGGAGGACGAGGCCGGCGAGGCCCTGGAGCAGCGTCCGGCCTCCCTGACGGAGGAAGAGTTCGCGGCCGAGTTCCGCCGACTGGAGGGCGGGCTCCCAAGGGCCTTCGCGGTCCGGGCCGTCCGCGAGGCCAACGCCGCCAGGACGGTGGAAGCGGTCAGGACGGCCGTCGCGACCTGGCGGACCGCCGACTCGGCGGCGCCGTGGCGCTCGGTGGCCGCCTCCGTCGAATCCGCCCGCCCGAACGAGGCCGGGGCGGTCACCCTCTCCACCGTGGAGCACCACCTCGAAGCGGTCGTCCGCGAGATCGGCGGTGAGGCCGACCGCCTGATCGTCCAGCACGGCGAGGGGGACGGCGACCCGGCCGCGCTGCGCCTGGCGCTGGACCGGCTGACGACGCCGGAGCGGATCTACCGCGCGCTGGCCCTGCACGAGGCGCGCGAGCTGGCCGGTCTGGCTGCGAAGACCGAGGCGGAGGGGGCGATCCGGGCCCGTGGCGGCCTGCCCGAGAGCTCGGCCGAGCGCGTCACCGAGGGCTACACCGACCGGGTGCGCCGGGCACTCGACGACGCCTTCGGCGACGGGGAGGGCGCCACCACCGCACGGGAGGAGCTGGAGCACTGGCAGCGCGAACGCCGCAGGCTCCGCGACGACCTGGCCCTGCACCTCGACTTCGAGCACGCCGTGCTGCCGGCCCGGACGGAGGCCGCGGCCGGTTACGACCGGCTGGCCGAGGGCCGTGCGGCGATGCGCGAGGAGATCGCCCATCTGAAGCGCCAGTACGGCGACGAGTTCTTCGAGGCGTACCGGGAGTTCTGGGGCCCGGAGAACCTGGACAGCGCGGGCTGGCGCGCCCACGAGAGCGCGCACGAGGACGCGTTCCGCACCCCTGACCCCGAGCCTGCGCCGCCCGCCCGGCGGCCGGAAGGGCCGGAGGAGCCGGAAGACGCCCTCGTCCCCTTCCGCCCCGCACCGGCCGCCCGGGAGACCGCCGCGACCATTGCCGAGATCCTCGGCGGCGACACCCGCGCGGGGCAGCGGCCCGAGCGCGCCGAGCAGCCGCACCACGAGGAGCAGCCGCACGAGGAGCAGCCGCACCAGGACGAGTCGCCGCACCAGGACGAGTCGCCGCACCAGGACGCCCCCCGGGACGACCTCGCGGCAGAGGTGGAGATCCGACTGGCCCTGGCGTTCGAGGAGCGTCCGAGGGGGATCCGGGAGCTCGCGGGCAGGGACTCGGCGCTCTGGAAGCGGGCACGCGACCTCGTGCACCGGGAGCTTGCCGAGCGCCCGCCGGGCGAGCGGCAGCGGGTCATCGACGGCATCGACGAGCTCATCGACCGGGCCATCGTCGAGGGAGGGGCTCGCGGCCTCGTCCCGCACCGCGCCGAACCGCTCCCGCCCGTCCCGCCGTCTGAGCCGCTTCAGCAGGCGGAGGCCGCCGCGGTTCCGACGGACTCCGCCCGGACGGACGACCCGCCCCCGGCCGTGCCGACCGTGCGCACCGTCGGTACGGAGGACGGCGAACCCGCCGCAGTGCCTGCGCAGGAGCCCGACGCCGGGCCGACGCCGGCGGTACCCGTCGAGCACACCCCGTCGCCCCTCGCCGAGGCCCCGCCGGGTGCGGACGGTGCGGTGCAGCCGCACCTCCCGGCTGCTCCCGGCGCCCTGGTCCCGATCCGGCTGACCGAGTTCGGCCAGCTCGACGGCGGCGACCGGGTGCTGCGGATGTCGGATCACGACGGCGTGGTCGTCGACCGCCTGCTCACCCGGCTGGTGCCCGCCCTCGACGCCAGCGGGCTCGCCGAGGTGAAGGCGGGTCTGTCCGATGCGCTGAGTCTGCAGAGCCTGCAGCCTCTGCTCTCCGGACTGACCCGCGGCGACCAGGCCGCCGTGTGGTTCGACGCCGGCGGCTACCGGGGCGAGATCAAGATCACCGCCACGGTGGTGAGTGCCACCGGCGGCAGGACGTACGAGACCTTCGAGTTCGAGGACGGCACCGACTCGTTCTCCGGGACGGGTCTGGTCCGTGGCCGCGGCTGGCAGGTCGCCGCCGGTCTGACCCCGAAGGGCAAGGCCACCGCGGACCTCACCGTCGCCGGCGGCCCCGGTGTGGGGCGGGACGCGGGCAGTGAGAGCACCGTGATCACCACGGGGCGGATGTTCTCCCGGTCGAAGACGGTGGAGGCCGCCCTGCGGGTGGAGGCCGTCCTCCGGCTCGACCTCGACCTGTCGGACGTCCGCCGCACGCTCCCGGTGCCGGAGGTCCACGGTGCGGAGATCCGCCGGAAGTCGGAGGCCGTCCCGCTGTCGAGGGTCGTCCCGCTGTCGGCCGACGGGCTCGCGCACAGGGAACAGGTCAACCTGACGGTCGAACTGGCCGTCCCGAAGGCGGAGACCGGAGACCCCGCTCCCCTCACGGTGCACTACCTGCCGCCGGCCCGCGTCGAGCAGTCCCGGGCCCTCGGCGGAACCGATGTCGTGAAGACCGTCCACCTGGTCGACCGGACCGGGGCCCGGACGGCCGGACGGCCGGACGGGCTGCTCGGTTCCGCTGCCGACGCCGACTCACTGGAGGCGCTGGGGCGGCGGCAGTTCAAGGGCGACTGGGCGACCGTGCGGGCGGAGCTGCTCGGACAGCTGGACCTGCAGCGGGTGCGCACCCGGTTGAAGTCGATGATGACAGGTGAGCCGCTGGAGCTGCCGCTCTCCCACGGCCGGGGCAGCATCCTGGTCTCGGCGCACGTGGAGTCGATGACCCATCTGCGGAACACGGCGGCGACCGAGTTCAACACCGGTACGGACCAGATCCGGCGCGTCGTCTCCTCCCGTACGAAGAGCCAGAACCTGCAGGCCACGGTCACCCCGGACTACACCGGCGCCGGATCCCCGGGGGTGCGGGCCGTCGGCTCCGGCACGGCGCAGATCGGCGCCGACGGCACCGCGCTCCACGACGTGTCGCTCAGGACGGGCACCGCCCTCAAGGTGAAGGCGCCGGGGGTGATCTTCGACGGCGTGGCGGTCCTGAGCTTCCGCCACCGGCCGGACGTGATGGAGGACGTGGTCACCCGTACCACCACGGTTGCGGGCGTCACCTCGGGTGCGGTGACGCGGGCCGGTACTGCCGGTGACACCCCGCCCGCCCGGGCGAAGGTGGGCTTCCAGGTGGTCTCCGAGGCTGCGGAGTCGCAGCCGGTACCGGCGCCGGCGCAGCCCGCGAGCGCGGCCGTCTGGCGGCTGAAGGACGGCCCGGGGGTGCTGAGCGAGCACACGGTGGTCCTCGACGTCCTCCCGGACCGGTCGCCCATCGAGGACGGGGCTGGGAGCGCGCAGCCCCACGAGGGCCTGCGGGCCCTGTTCGAACGGGTGGGCGCCAGGGCCTACCGGGCAGAGGGCCGACAGGCCCTGCACTCGGAGTTCAGCGGCTTCCTCGGCCGCGAGCGCCTGGCAGCACTGGTCGTCGGGAAGGCCGTCGGAAGCGTGGCCACCGCACCGTTCGAGGGCTCTCCGTTCGTCGGACTCGTGGGCTCGGACGCGCAGTTCGAGGTTCGCGTCGTGCCGACGGAGCTCACCTTCGTCCGGGTCGTCGAGAACGCCGAACTGAACATCATCAACGAGGTGGCCGACGGGGAGGCCGCCCGGTCCGTCGACTGGTACGGCTACGGCGCCCAGGCCCAGGCCGGCGGCCAACTGCTCTCCGGTGACGGCCGTTTCGGCGGTGGCCTGACGGCGGGCGGCGGCGGTACGGCCCGGCACCGGGACGGCGACCGCTCGGCCGAGGGCGCCAGTACGGTGTCCAGCGCCAAGTACAAGGAACCGATGGTGGTCTACCGCGCCACGGTCCAGGTGGATGTCCGGCTGACGCCGCGGGAGCCCGACGAGGCAGGAGCCGAGGGCACGACGACCGTCCAACTCCTGCTGGCCGTACCCAAGTCCGACTGCGTGACGGTCGAGTCCCCGCCGGTCCCGGCGCCGGTCCCGGCGGCAGCCCCCGTGCCCGGGACGCCGAAGAACCCGCCGACGCGGGTGCTGGACTCCCAGCGGCTCGCGGCCTCGGACATCGTCCTGAAGCTCGACGACGGGACGGAGGTGATGAACGTCCTCCGGGACACCCTCAGCGCGAAGTTCGGGAAGGACTGGCACCGGGCGGAGGCGGAACTGCTGCCCTTCTTCGACCGGGTCGCCCTGCGGTCGATGGCATCCGGGCTCAGCGCGGGAGCACCGTGGGGGACGCGGGTCTCGCTCAACGGCGTCACGGCGGAGATCGGCGTCACCGAGGCGCGAGTCACCCTGGGCGAACACCGCAGGGACATCAAGGAGTTCGAGTTCGAGGTGGGGACGGAGTCCACCGCCTCCACCGGGTCGATGGCGGACGACCGCAGTCGCTCGACGGTCACCGGGACGTTGACGGCCAAGTTCCCGTACGTCTCGGTGGGGGTCTCCCGGACCGAGAACTCCGACAGCCTGGTCGGCCGCACGCTCGACGTCGGTACGAGTGCGGTGTCGAAGGGCAAGACGGTCGAGCCGGCCGCCGTGTTCGGGGGTGCGCTGACGATCACACTCGATGTGAAGCTGGCCGGGTCGCGGCTCGAACCGCTGAAGGCCGTCGCCACCCCCGACGTCGTCGTCCGGGCCGATTTCGCCTTCCCGGCCCGCGAGTTGCCGCAGCCGCCGGACCCCGCGCAGTTCCGTGCCGCGCCGTCGCGCATCACGAAGTCGCAGCTGCTGTCCGCCTCCGACATCGTGTTGCACGTCCTGCCCGTCCCGGCCGGGCACCCGCCGGAGAGCTCCGTGCTGTCCCAGCTCCGCGACGCCGGAGTCCGGGCGTTCGGCCCGAAGCGCTGGGAGAAGGTGGCGAAGGCACTGGGCCCACAGCTGACGCCCGCGGCGCTCCATCCCCACCTGCGGTCCATGATGGGGGACCGGCCGCTGAAGATCGGAGTGCCCGGCGGCACGGTCTTCGTCCGGGCCGACGTGCGGGAGCTGACCCATGTGGCGGACACCGCCAAGACCGAGTTCAACAGCGGTGCCACCGCCGTCCTGGCGACCGGGGGCGCCGACGGCCTGACGGCCTACACCCAGGGCGACAGCCACGCCACGGCCGTCAGGGTGACCGGGACGACGGACCCGCTCGGCGGGCTGCCGGCCGCTGCCGTGGTCGGCGTCGCGGGCACCCACTCCGCCGGCACCGACCGGATCGCGGACAGCGCGACCGCCGTCCGGTCGGGCACCGGGACCAAGTCGAAGGTGCCGGGCAGCGTCTACGACGGCTCGGCCCGGTTGCACTTCGAGTTCCGCCGCGACCGGCAGGTGTTCGGCCGGGCCGTGGACCAGCGGATCCCCCGGCACGTCATGGCGGACCAGCGGGCGTTCGGCGAGCTGCTCGGGCGGCAGCGCGAGGACGGGGACGAACCGGTCCCGGGGATCCCCGAAGCACTGCTCCAGCAGCAGGACAGGATCCGGCGCGCGGCCCGGCCGACGATGTGGACGAGGCCCCCGGCCGACGGGAATCCCGGCGAGCTGCGCCCGTTGGACGGGATCCGCCCGATGACCAGAAGGGCGTTCTTCGTACGTCAGCGCAGCTATGGCGTGGCCGAGGTGGGCCTCCAGGTGAAGGTCGAGCAGGCGGACACCCTGGCGGTCGCCACCAAGGACGAGGCGCACTTCACGGCCCCCGAGCCCCGGGTGTCCGAGCCGAAGGCCGATCAGGGCGGGGATCTCCGGCCGGAGACGCTCCGGGGTGCGCCGCCCGAGCGGCAGGCGCTCCAGGTGGACCACCCGGTGCCGCCCAAGGAGGTCTGGGCGAAGGACGGCCTGCCCCCCTTCGTCGTCCGCGACCTGCCCGACCTCGGACCGGTGCGCCAGCTCCTGGCCGTCGAGGGCCGGCGGGCCTACGCGGGCCGCTGGGACGGCGGCCCGATCGGCGGCCGGCCGCGCTCCGAGCAGGCGATGGCGAGCTTCGGCCGCGAACGGCTGATGGCGCACCTGCCGCAGCTGGTCGCCGGGAAGGAACTCACCAGCCAGGAGTTCCTGCTGAACGGGCGGCCCGCCTGGGTGTCGGTCACCGCCGAACTGGTCGACCTCGCCCACCATCGCGCCGAGCCGGACGCCGAGGTCGCCCTGGTCGCGGAGACCTCCGCGCGGGACAGCCGACGGAAGATCAAGTTCTGGAATCTGCAGGGCGCCGTGCAGGTCGGATTCGAACTGTCGAAGGTCCCGGGCAAGCCGAACACCGTCCTCAACCTCAGCGGTGGCGGCGGTAGGCGCACGGGAGTCGAGGAGTCCGCAGGCGGCCGGGTCATCGCCGGTTCGAAGATCCGCACACCGCTGGTGCACTTCGACGGCCACGTGAAGCTCCACTTCACCTTCCACCACGGGACGGGTGTGGCAGCGGACGCCGGTGCGCGCAGGGCGTCCGGGGTGGTGCCGGTCTCGGTCTCCGTCCCGCAGGAGCTGGTCACGACCTCGGCCAAGGCCCCGGCAGGCACCCGGTTCCACTTCACCCCGGAGGAGCAGGGGGGCACCACCTGGCCGCCCCCGGCACAGGACGCGGCCCCGGACCGGACCGCCGGGGACGGGCCGGCCGGGCCGACGCCCGAGGACGGCCCGCTCCGTGAGTCCCAGAGTGAACATGAGCCCGAGCGTGAGTCCGAGCGTGAGGCCGAGCCCGAGCGTGAGCTCGACCGGGAGTCGAACGGCGGCGCCGGCTCGGTCGCTCCTCTCGCGAGTACGAGCACCCCGCCACGAGCCCCCGAGGAGAACCCCGGTTCCCCCCGGACCACCGAGCAGGGGATCCGCTTCCCGCTGCCGAAAATCGACGCCGACGGCGACTGCCTGTACCACGCGGTCGGGTGGGCGACGCGGCCCACCGAAGTGATCGACCCCGCAAGGGCGGGGGCGATCCGTCGGACCGTGGCCGACTGGCTGCGGGTCCCGGCGAACGAGCAGCAGCTCAGGGAGCACGTCGGGGGATTCCTCATCGGCTTCGAGCAGTTGCGCACGACGGTGGAGACGGACGGGGTGTGGGACGTCACGGCCGGGGACATCGTCCCGGTGGTGGTGGCGTCCGCGCTGAACGTCGTCCTACAGATCCGCAACATCCCGCGTCCCGGCTCGGGCCAGACCGAGTACACCTACCAGGTCCGTCCGCTCGCCCGGGCCGAGGAGGTGGGCCCGGCCGACTTCGGCCTCACTCTCCGCGGTGACCACTTCGAGTTCGACCCGTCGGTGGAGCAGACCAGGAGGCTCCAGTCCGGCACCGCGGCCCGTGGGGACGGAGAACCCGACCGGTCCGCCGAGCCGCGTGAGGAGGAAACCTCAGACCCTTCGCATGCCTCGGATGCCCCGAACGGCTCCTCCCGTTCGGTCACGCCCCACCGGGACGAGCTGCCGGAGACCGGTGGAGACGACGCGTCCTCCGTGACCGACACCGGTTCCGAGGAGCCCGGAAGCCCTCCCGTCACGGTGCACCCCCCGGAGGAGCTGCGGGTACGGACCTACCTGTCGGGCCTGGCCACCCTCACCGTCGCGGTGGGTGCCGGTCCGGGATCCGGTCATCAGGCCTCCGCCGTGTCGGTTCTGCGGGGGCTTCGCAGGCTCGGTTTCGAGGGCGAGGTGGTGATCGCGCACTCGCCGGAGACCGGCGCCACCGTCCACCGGCTGTTGCCGGGTGCGGACGGCGACGGCTACGCAGCGGACGCCGACCCGCTCGGGCCGTGGCGGACGGCGCCCATGGCGAGCGAGTTCGACCCCTTCGCCGACAACCCGCCGTCGCCGCCCGCCCGCGTCCCCCGGCAGCGCCTGGTCGTCCTCGGGGCCTTCGACGGACTGACGCCGGACAGCGATGACGTCTCCCGCTACCTCCGCCAGCGGCGCCTGGCACTGGACCACTTCCACACCGATGCCCTGCTGGTGCTCCAGCCGTACATGCACCAGAACCAGCGCGAACTGATCGTCCGCAGCGACTCGGACGAAGGCGTGGATGTCACCGTGCTCACTCCCGCCTGGGAAAACCAGGGGGAGTTGGGCGAGGCCGGGCTGGCCGATGCCGTCATCCCGGTCGGGGCGATGTACCGGGGTATCGGGCGGAGCGACTTCGACCCGGCCGGACACCCGGATCCGGTGTCGCCCACGGAGCTCGCGCAACTGGTCGGCCTGCGGGCCGTGCAGGACGCGTTGAGCCGGGTCCACCTGATGCCCGTCTACGGACTCCACCAGCTGGACGAGGTGCCGAACCGGACCGTGCTCGCCTACGCCGCACACGGCCTGGGGCGGGCCATGGCAGGCATGGAGGGCGCGTCCCGTCCGACGGTGATCGCGGTGGTCGGCAGCGGTACCGAGCGCTGGCACGACGCGCAGCGGGCGACGCTCCCCGAGGGCGCCGCCCTCCCGCCGTTGCGCACGGCGAACCTGCTCGACGAGGACCTCGCCACCGTCCTCGGCGGGCTGGCGGACGGTGATGTGCTGCTGTTGGACACCGGTTCGCTGCCCGCGACCGCATTCGACTGGCTGTTCGCCCAGGCCTCGCTGCCCGCACTGGTGATGGCCAACGGGGCCGCCAACGTGGTGCGCGTCCTCGGGCGCCCCTTCGTCACGCTGGACTCGAACCCGGACGCTTCGCTGCACCCGCTGACCGGAGCGGAGTTCGACGGCCCCGCCCGCGCCATCCTGGAGGCGATAACGACGGGACTGCTGACGGGCCCCGTCGGCGACCGCACCCTCCTGGACACGGTCGCGAAGAACAACAAGCTGCTCGCGGACCTCGCCGGGTGGGACGGGCCGTCGTTCCGGGACAGGTGGCTCCGCGGGGATCTGGAGAGGCTGACCGGGGCCGGCGAGGGCCTCCCGCAGCTCTGGAGCGAGCGCGGGAGCCCGTCCAGGTCGGACATCGACGCCTGGAGCACGGCGCTCCTGCGGCGGGGAAGTGCCCTCGACGCCGAGGCGGCCGACCTGTTCCGCGACGGCTTTCCCCTCGACGAGGAGTCCCTCGCCGCCCTTGCGGACGGCTTCGGGCAGTTCCTGGACCCCTCCTCCGAGCTGTCCCGCTACTTCGAGCGCCTCGACGAGGACGGGCGTGACCCCCGCAACGACCTGGTACTCCAGGGTCTGGAGGCAGCGCTCGACCGGCTGCCGGGGCCGGACCGGGAGCACGACTCCGCCGACTCGCGGGATGCGGGCGGCCGTCGGCGCGGCGGGAACGGGTTGGGTGACGACGACTCCGCGTCCGAGTTCCGTTCCGACTCCGGCCCTGAGTCGGACTCGGACTCGGACGGTTCCGACTCCGTCGGTTCGTGGCGGGGTGGTGGCGGCTGGTCGCGGAATGCGCTCGGTGGTGACGAGACCGCGTCCGAGACCGCGTCCGAGACTGCTTCCGAGACTGCTTCCGAGGCCGACTCGGAGTTCTACTCGGAGAGGCCGGCCGCGCCGCCCGTCCCTGTCACGGGACGCCCGCTGGGCGAGCTGGCGCCGGGCGTGCGGGGGCACTGGATCAGCGACCCCGCCATGTCCACCCCGGTGCGGCTCGCCCTGGAGGGGGCGCTCGCGCGGCTGCCCGGCGGTGACGGCCGCTTCCTGGTGGCCGTCCACACGGGCGCCGACGGCCTGCCCCGGTGGGACGGGAGAGCGGTGCCGCCGGAGGAGATGGCCGAGCTGCTGGACGGGCTGCGGGACGGCGACGACGGCTGGAACGGCGTGGACCCGCTCCAGTTCGTGGCGTGCGGGCTGGCCGGCGCGCTCGACGCCGCCTACGTGCCCAGGGTGATGGAGATCCTCTGGGCCCGGGGTGTCCTCGCCCCGGCCCTGGCGCCCGACCGGGCCGTGTACTTCCTGCCCGGGAACGACGGCGCGAGCGGCGCAGGCCACCTCGTGGTCACCGCCCGGGCCGGCTTCGACGCGCTGGGCCGTCCGGTGGTCGAGGCCGGCGGGAACTGGATCGAGTACAGCAGGCCGCAGGACGGCTCCGCCGACGCCGTCCGACGCCCGCGCGGCTCCTACCTCCCGCCGGAGGGCACCGGGGACACCGCCCTCCCGACGCACCTCCGGGAGGTGGAGCGGGACGAGGCCGTACGCGTCTCGCCCGACATCGTGGCCTTCGGCGAAGGCGGCGGGCAGTCCGCGGGACAGCAGGCGGGCGAAGTGGTGAGGATCGGCGGAGCGGACTTCGAACAGCTCGCGATCCGGGGCGACGGCGACTGCTTCTTCGCGTCGGTGTCGGTCAGCGCACGCCACCAGCTCACGGACTGGCCGTACCAGAACCTCGACGTCGCGGCGCTGCGCCGGACCGCGGCGCAGCGCTTCGACGGGCCCGCGGGCCTGGACCTGCGGGCGGCGACGAACATCCAGGACCCGGTGAGCACGCTGATCGCGGACCTGAACGTGCGCCAGCTCCACCACGTGGTCCGGGGGACGTGGAACCCCGACGTCGCGGCGCAGGAGCAGTACGCGCTGCGCGAGGAGGCCTACCGCCTGCTGATCACCCCCCTCGCCGAAGGCCGGCCGGTGCCCGGGATCGGCGAACGCCTCCTCGGCTACTACCCGGCCCTCGCCGAGGCGCTGCCGGCGCAGTTCCGGACCGCGCCCGGCGGCCCGGTCGACCTGGCGGTGCTGCACCGGACACCGATGAGCACCATGGTGAGCCACGCCATCCGGCTGACCCCGCTGTGGTCCACGCCGTACTTCGAGCGGGTGCCCCAGGTGACGGCCTCGCTCCTCGGGTTCGACCTGGTGATCGGCGGAGCCGGCGGGGTCACCAGCACCCCCGGCGGCCACCTCGACGGCACGCCGGGCCGTCGTGTCCTGAACCTCTACCGCGAGGGTGAGGGGCCGACGGCGCACTATTCGGCGCTGCGCCCGCACACGCTGGAAGCGCCGGTGCTGGACGACGTTCCCGTACTGGACGACGTTCCCGTGCTGGACACCCCTGTGCTGGACACCCCTGTGTTGGACGCCCCCGCGCTGCCGCTGGTGCCCGTCGAAGCCAAGACTGCGGCGAAGACGCTGCCGGCGCCGCCGACCAGGCTCAGTTCCGCCGGCCAGGTCGGGGCGGGCGACCGCCTGCTGCCGATCGCCGGCCCCGACGACAAGGTCGTGCGGGCCGTACTGGAGAGCCTCGCCGGGTCGCCGGTGAAGCTCGGCAAGGAGGACCTGGCGGCGGCCCGCGCCCAACTCCTCGACGGGCTGGGCGTACGGGTGCTGCAGCCGCTGCTGTCGGCGATGACCAGGGGCGACAGCCTGGTGGTGCCGTTGGACATCGCGGGGTGGAAGGGCGGGATCCGGGTCGGTGCCCGGCTCGTCGGTCCGGTGGCCAGGGAGTCGATGGCGAAGTTCGAGTTCGAGGACGGCAGCGACTCGTTCGCCACCGCCGGTTCCTTCCGTGAGGGCCGCCGGCGGATCGCCGGCGGCCTGAGTCTGAGCGGAAAGGCGGCCGCCGACACCAACGCGGCCGGACAACTCGGCGGGGTGAGCGACCGGAGCAGCGCACGGACGGCTGCCACCAGCGGCCGGATGTTCAGCCGGAGCAAGCTTCCCGAGGCGGCGCTGGTGGTCGACGCGACCCTCCGGCTCGACGTCGACCTCACCGACCTCCGCGACGCCTCCGCGAGCCGCGCCGTCGGCGGGGCGATGGCGTTCGCGGCGGGTCTCGACGGCGGGCAGCACACCCCGCCGGCCGGTCCGCCCGTCACCGTCGAACTGCCCGTCACGGTCGTGGTGCCGCAGGCCGAGCACGCCGACGCCGGTCTCCCGGCGACGCACTACCTGCCGCCGCCGCGCGTGCGGCAGTCGTTGGCGCTCGGAGCGACGGACGTCGTCAAGGACGTCTACACGGTGGACGGGGACGGCGCCCGGACCTCGTCCGGTGCCTCCTCCCTCCTCGGCCGCGCCGACACACCGGGCTCGCTGGAGGCCCTCGGGCCGAGGATCTTCGGCAGGGACTGGCCGGCGGTGCGCTCCGAGATCCTCGGCCATCTCGACCTGGTGACGCTGCACGCCGAACTCAAGTCGATGATGGCCGGCGAACCCGTCGAGATCCCGCTCTCCGGCGGTCGGGGAAGCCTGTTCGTCTCCGCGCACGTCCTGTCGATGTCGCACCTGCGCAACGCCGGGACGACCGAGTTCAACACCGGTACGGACCTGACCCTGGCCATCACCAACTCCGTCACGGACAGCGTGACCGTCTCGGCGCTGCTGTCCGGGCGGCAGTCCGGCATCGGGAACCAGCCCCTCGGCGATGCCCCCGGCCTCCTGTCCGCCGGCGCCGGCCTCGGTCTCACCGGTCAGGCGGGGCGCGACCGCAGCGCCATCGACCAGGTCACCCTGCGGTCCGGGAACGCCGTCAAGGTCAAGGCCGACGCCGTGATCTTCGAGGGCGTGGCGGCCCTGACGTTCGACCACCGAACCGCCGCGGGCACGCTCACCACGTCCAGGCCGACGGCCGTGGCACCCGCCCCCGGTGGCACTGCCCCCGCACCGCCCGGGGCCGTCCGCCCGGCCCCGGCCCCGGCGACCGCCCGGCTCGGCTTCCAGGTGGTCGTCGAGGCGGCCGAGTCGGAGGTCGTGGGCGAGCGCGGCACCTTCACGGCCGCCGACGCCCCACTGCCGGTCCAGGCTCCCGAACTCACGGCGGGCGCCGTCGCGTGGGCGCCCGGGCCGGACATCTGGGGCCGCGGCTCCGAGGGCGGCCGGACGGGACTGCCGGAGAGCTCGGTCGTGCTGGACGTCTTCGCCGGGCAGACCCTGCGGGACGGCGACCGGCCCGTCGAGGACCTGCGCGCCGTGCTCGACAGGCTGGGCCGGGAGGTCTTCGGAGCGAAGGGCTGGGCGGAGCTGCGCCCGGCCGTCCGCAGCACCTTCCGCCGGGAGCGGCTGGCCGCGCTGCTGCCCGCGATGACCCGGAACGTGCCGCTGCAGAGCCCGCTGCTCACCCGGCCGAGGTACCCGGACGCCCACGTGCTGGGCGTCGCCCGGATGCAGCGGATGGAGTTCGTCCGCGTCATCGACAAGGCGGAGCTGAACGTCCTCAGCGAGCGTGCGGAGAGCAGCTCGGCACGGAACGTCTCGGCGAGGTCCGTCGCCCTCCAGGGCCAGGGCGGGCCGCAGTACGCCTTCTCCGCGGACCAGTCCCTGTCGGGTACGGCCGGCGGTGGCCTCAACGCCCGCTGGCGCACGGGCGACCGGGCGAGCGAGGGCTCCAGTACGGTGGCGAGCGCCAAGTACCCGGAGCCGATGGTGGTCTACCTGGCCACCGCGGATCTGACGCTGCAGATCCGCGAGCAGGGCGGGTTGCCGCACACCCCGGGCACGGCCCAAGTGCGCTTCATGGTGGCGGTGCCGCAGCACCACACGGTCGAGGAGAAGCCGCTCGATGCGGCGCAGCGGCGGGTCTACGACCGGGACGACAAGCCCGCGAAGGTGGAGCAGGATGCCGTCGCACCGGTCCCTAAGGCCACGGAACCGGTGCCCGCCGCTCCGGTGCGGAAGACGGGGGAACCGGCGCACGCCGCACCGGCCCGGGTGACCGAACTCGGGCAGCTCGGCGCCTCCGACATCGTGCTCGGCCTGGGCAACGGCCTGGTGGTGATGAACGAACTGCGCCAGCGGCTGCACCCGGTGTTCGGGGCCGACTGGGACGGGGCGGAGACGAGTCTGATGCCGTACTTCGGCCCGGTCGCCCTGCGGTCGCTCGCCTCGGCGTTGACCTCCGGCCGGACCTGGACGGCCAGGGTCACCGTCGGTTTCGTCGAGGCCCGGATCCGGATCGTGGCTGCGACGGCCGGCGCTGCCGGGGGGCCGCACAAGATCGTCAAGAGCTTCGAGTTCGAGAGCGGCACCGAGTCCACCGCCGCCCACGGGTCGATGAACGACCGCAGGATCAGGCGGACCGGAGCCGCCACGCTCGGGGCCCGACTGCCGCACGTGGCGTTGGCGCTGAGCCACGCGCGGAACGTCGACACCGTGCGCGGCGCGACCCTGGACGCTCCGAGCACCGCGGTCTCCAAGGGGAAGACGGTCGAGCCGGCGGCGATCTTCAACGGCGAGCTGGCCTTCCGGCTCGACATCAGGGTGATGCGCCTGCTCGCGCTGCCGGGGGCACGCCACCCCGTGACGGAGCCGTCGGTCATCGTCCGTACCCCGGCCGAGTTCGCCTTCCCGGCGCGTGACCTGGCGACCGCCACGAGGACCGAGCCCCAGGACCGGCGCCAGGTGCCGGAGCGGATCGCCCGCTCCCACACCCTCGGCAGTACCGACATCGTGCTGCACGTGACGGCACCGCAGCCGCGCGACCGAGCGACCGGGACGGTGCCGGTACCGGTTCGCCAACCGCCGGGATCCGTCCCCTTGATGCCGGTCGGCCGCACCCGGGCGGTGCCCGCCAAGCTCCTGGACCAGGTCGACACGGTCGGCCGGGACGTCTTCGGGCCCGGCGCGAACTGGGACGGCGTCAAGCGTCTGCTGGAGCCGAGCTTCACGGGCGACGCACTCCAGCCGCGACTGAAGGGGCTGATGGCCGGTGAACGGCTGACCATCAGGCTGCCGCAGGGCACCGTGCGGGTCCGCGCCAGTGTCGCGACGATGACGCAGGTGGCCGCCACCTCCGCCACCGAGTTCAACAGCGGTGTGGTGACCGGGGTTTCCCAGGGCGGTACGGACGGTCTGACCGCGTACACCCGGGGCAGCAGTCAGGCCACCGCCCTCCGGGTGGTCGCCACGACGGATCCGGTCGGCCTGCTGCCCGCTGCCGTGGTGGCGGGCGGCACGCTGACCCACGTCGGCGGCCAGGACCAGATCGCGGAGACCTCGGGCGCGGCCCGGACGGGCAGCGGCACGAAGTCCAAGGTGCCCGGCAGCGTGTTCGACGGAACCGCCGTCCTGCACCTGGAGTTCAGCCGGAACTGGCGCTTCCGCGGCCGGACGGTGAACCAAGCCGTCCACGAGGCGGCGCCCGCCCAGCAGCGCCGGCTGGACCGCATCCAGGAGCAGATCAGCGAGCTGACCTCGTCGGACGACGTGCGGAACACCGCGACCTCCGAGGCGGAGCGCACGACCTGGCACAACACGGTCGCGGACCTGCGGGCGCAGTACCACGCCGGGCTGGAGGCGCAGCGGGGCTCCGGCGAACCGCTCGGGCATGCCCGCACCGCCCTGGACCAGCACGTTTCCCAGGTACGGGAGCTGATGAGGGAGCAGGGCCTGGACGACGCCACCGAGCGGCGGATCGCGCGGCTGCGGGCCGACTACGACGCGGGGCTGGCGGAGCAGCAGCAGCGGATCCGGACAGCCGTCACCGAGAAGGTGGAGAAGGCCGGCGGCGCGATGACCGACCTCCCCGCGATGACGAGGCGGGGGTTCGGCGTCCGCCGCAGGGCCTTCGCGCGTGCCGAGGTCGACTTCCAGGCGCTGGTGGAGACCGCGGACACCCGGCCGCCCGGAGGCACCGGGTCGGTCTTCACGGCGCCCCCGCCGATCACCCGCCCGGAGGGTGTCGTCCGTCCGCCGCGCGCGCCGGCGCCGACGGCGCCGTTCGAGCCGCCGAAGGCTCTCTGGACGGGCGCCCACATCGTCCGCGACCTGCCCGACGTGGGCTCGCTGCACAGCCTGCTGGAGACCGTGGGCAGCGCTGCCTACGGCAGCGCCTGGAACGCCCGGGTCGCCGAACAGCTGAGAGGGAACTTCAGCCGCGAGCGGCTGATGGCCGAACTGCCGCGGCTGACGGGCCCCATGACGCCGGACCGCGAGCCGTTCCGGCTGGAGAGCGACGGGTTCAGGGTCAACGGAGTGACGACGCGGGTCTCGCTGCGGGCGGAGGTGGTCGAGCTCACCCACCAGCGGGTGGAGACAGCCGCCGAGGTGTCGCTGACCGGAGAGACCTCGACCCGGCGCACCGAGCGCACCCTCAATTCCAGACACTGGCAGCTGATGGCCCATGTCGGCGCCGAGTTCTCCAAGATCAGGGGCAAGCTCGGGGCCCTCCTCAACCTCGGGGGCGGCTACCGCCGGCGCACGGGCGGCGAACAGGCCGAGGGCGGCCGGGCGATCGCGAACTCCAAGTACCCCTTGGAGCTGGTGCACTTCGACGGCCAGGTGAAGTTCACCTTCACCTTCCCCGGGGGGCGGTTCACGCCGTCCCGGTCCGCCGAAGGCGTCGTCCCGTTCGCGATGTCCGTCCCGCGCCGGGAATTCCCGACGGACCAGCCGGTGAAGGCGAAGGAGAACGAGCCGCCGAAGCAGGTGGAGCCGCTCAAGGTGGAGCCGCCCAAGGAGAACGAGCCGCCGAAGCAGGTGGAGCCTTCCAAGGTGGAGCCGCCCAAGGAGGAGGAGCCGCCGAAGCAGGAGGAGTCCGAGCGTGAGCCGGTCCCCCTGGCGGTGCAGGAGGTGCCGCCGCTCCAACGGCCGGCGTCGGCACATGTGTCCGATCGGGTGGCCGGCAGGGCCTTCGTCCCCGGCGGGGTGCCCGGTTCGGAGCGCTCGTCCGGTGCCGGCCCGGTGCGGGTGCCCGAGCAGGCGCGAGTGCGGGAAGCCCGCCCGGAGCAGTCCGAACCGGTCGCCGGGGACGCCTCCCTGGAGAAGATGGTCTTCGATGTCCTCGCCGGCGGCGGCGCGCTCCGGACGGACTCGCCGGGAGCGGACCTCACGCCGACGGAGGGCGCCGGTGAGCCGCTGCACGCGTACGGCTCCGGGCAGCAGGGGTTGTGGATCGCCGATCCGGCGACGCCGGTGCATGAGCGGGCGCTGCTGACGGACACGCTGGCGCGGTTCCCGGTGGACGAGCGGGTGTTCACCGTGGCGATGCACGTCGGTGAGAACGGCGCGCCGGTCTCGCCCGACGAGATGGTGCGGGTGCTGCTGCGGGCCCGCACGGCGCAGGAGTGGGACGGGAAGCTGCCGCTCCAGTTCGTGGCGTGCGGGATCGGCCGGCTGGATTCGCCCTACGTGGGGGAGGTGTTGCGCCAGTTGGCGGTCCACGGGCTGGGCACGAAGGCCTTCGCTCCGGACGCGCAGGTGTGGTTCGTACCCAGGGCGGTCGGGTCGACGACGCTGGATCACCGGGCGCAGGGGAGTCTGGTGGCGGCAGCGCGGGTCGGCGTCGACGCGCAGGGCCGCCCGGTCATCACCCCCGCCCACTGGCTGCAGTACGAACGGCCGGGGGCGGACGGCACGCAGCATCCCCCGATCGAGCTGGGGGCGCGGCTGCACCAGGAGGAGGCCGGTGAGCTGCCGGAGAACTACCGCGAGGCCGGGCCGGACGAGGAGCTGACGCAGCTCCCGGGTGCGGTGCCGTTCGGCTTGCCGGAGCCAATGGACCTCGACGGCGACGCGCAGACGGGCGGTGGTGGCTGGAGCTTCCAGCCGCCGGCCCTGCTGCGGCAGCGGACCTTCGACATGAGTGCCTTCCGGGCCACCAGCGATTTCCGTGCCCACGTTCCGGTTGCTCCCGTTCAGGCGATCACCGGGCATCATGAGGTCGGTCTCGACCAGGTGCGGGCGGGGAACATCGTCGTCAGTGACAACGACCGCCCCCCGACGCGCTACGTGGGTGCGCAGAAGTCGCACACCACTGCCTGGACGCTCATCCGGCAGGCGCTGATGAACTTCTCCAACAGGCCGGCGCATCTGCTGACCGACTACATCGGTCATCAGCTCGACAGGATGAGCGCCCTCCCGGGTGACGGTGAGCATGTCGCAAAGATGGAGAGCGCCGCGGATCTGCTCCGGCAGATGAGAACGGGACGGGCTCCGGTGGCCGAATGGTCCACTGCGCTGGCTGCGCTCGTACGGCTGTACACGGAGGCGTATCAGCTCTCCCCGATCGCGGTCGTCGCCAAGGGTGTACCCAAGGGCAGAGGGGAGGGGAATCTCATGGGCAAGCTGAGGAGGGAGGAGTCCTTCCTCGCGGAGCGGGCAACGGGCATGTCCGCAGCGGATCTCGCCCGAGAGGTCGGGGGCCTGTTCGACCCGCCGAACGACAACGACAGAGGGCTGCTCGCTCCTGCCCAGCAGCATTTCCGGGGAACAGTGGCCACTGCCTTTCCGTGGATCGCGCAGAAGATGACCCAGGAGAACCTGATGCCGTGGCAGGCCGGTGAATACTCGAACTACCTGCCGATGCTGCAGGCGCCGGTGGCTCCGGCGATCACCCCGCTGGAGTTCGGAATGCTGCAGACCGGATTCCTCGCCGATGTCCAGGTGGACTACCTGCGGGGAGGCGGGCTCGGTATCACCAGCGTCGACCTGAGCAGCAAGGAGCGGCCCCACACCCAGTACTCCGACGGGCAGAAGTCGCACACCATCTCGTGGGTTCTCATCAAGACCGCGGCCGTCGGGGCGATGGCGGGAAAGCCCTTGGCGGCCGGGTTCGCCTGGATATCGGAGACGCTCCAGTATGCGCGTAAGCATCCTCCCGTCCAGGGATCGGAGGAACAGAGGGAAGACTGGTGGGCTCTGGGGGAACAGCTGACGCAGGCGAACGATCCCGGTAATCGCGGTGATGAGTCCGACCATCCCGCACACCACTGGACGGCATGGATGAGCATGATGGTCCGTGGGTGTCTCGTCCTGAAGAACGCCAACGGGCTGGCGACGATGCTCGGCGGGGCCGATGACCTGGGCGCGGCCAAGGGACACGGGGAAGGCTGGCACCACGGCCATCTCGAAAGGTACAACTCCGAACAGGGCCAGGATTTCCAGTTGCCCCCCATGGAGTACGCGGCCGGCTTGATCGACGGCGACGCGCTGCGCACCAGGGCGATTCACCAACTGCTCAACGAGGCGCAGGAATCCTCCAGTTCGGCGCGGACGACACGAAGAAACCTTCCGGCCCGTGATTTCGAGAAGGAGTACGCCTCCTACAACCGGATAATCACCGGTGATCCCGAGGTGGCCGCGCTCGTGAACAAGTGGGCGTCCAGCGTCAAACAGGCTTATCCGCATATCGATTTCGGCACGCTCGAACAGATGAAGGAGGCTTACTACAATCGTCTCCGCGCCGGAGAGGGAGAGACCTGGGACTTCTCCTCGGCCGAGCGGACCCTGCTCGGATGGACGCTCGGCGGTGGTGGTCGCACCCACCGGTGAGGACCGGCACGTGGGCCGTCCCTGCCCGGGGCGAGGCGGCGCACCCTGAACGCGAACCCCGTTGGCTCCCGTTCCTGCTGGCAGGACGCTCCGGGCGTGGCCGGGCGCCGGGCGAGGACGGACGGGAGCTGGGTGCGATGGCCGGAGCGGGCAAAGGGGTCGGGAGTGGGGAGGCCGGTGGGCGAGACGGGGGGTTCCGCCTCGCGGCGGTGTTCGACTCCGTCGACCCGGTGACCGGGCCGGGCTTCGCACCGGACCACCCCCTGGTCGAGGACGGCGCCGAGCTGGCCGCGCTCCTCGCGTACCTGCGGGCCGGGGCGCCGGTGCTGATGACGCCGGCGCTGATGGCGGACGTCCTCGACAATTCCGGCGCGGCGGGCGTCCCGATGAACTTCCGTACGGACGGCGAGTGGATCTGGACCGACACCGTCACGTACTACCTGGAGCGCTACGCGCTGGCGCCCGAGGCGGGGCTGCTCGCCCATCTGCGGGCCCGGGGCGTCCCCGGTCCGCTGCCGGACGCGGACACCGTCGAGCGGGCGGCGGCCTTCATCCTCGACCCGCCCGAGCCGTCGGCGCCGGTGTGGCAGCCGGGCGGTGCCGGACGGGCCGGGTAGGCGGCACCCGGGAGTCCGGCCCGCCGCAGGGAGTACTGAACCCGCCGGGGGCTGCCGGCCGTCAGTACCGGTGGATGCCTCTGTCGCCCGCGAGACGGTGCGGACGGGCGCGTCCTGTCGAACAGCAGTCGTCGAGGGGCAGGTAACCAGGGTGGGCAAGGACCGCAGCGGCCGGGGCACGCAGCCGGACGGCCAGGGGGCCGTCGGGTACGAACTTCCCGCCGTGGCCTGGCCGGTGGAGGCGGAGCCGGCCGCGGCACCCGCCGGGGCCGAGTCGGCAGTCGCGGCCTCCGCCACCGTCGAGGGCACCGCCCCGGCGCTGCCGGCGGGTGCCGCGCTGCCCGCCGGAGCCGTCCCCGCCGGAGCCGTCCCCGCCGTCCCCGCCCTGGCCGCCGGGGCGACCGCCGAGCCGCTCACCGCGCTCGCCGCCGCGGTGGAGGAACCCGGGCAGGCGCAGTCGCAGGACCCGGGGCGGCCGGGCCGGATCTCCCGTCCGATGGTGGCCGCCGCCGTCGTCGCCGGCCTGGTGCTGATCGGGGTGCCGCTGGGGCTGACCCAGTTCGGCGGCGGGGACGGCGGGCAGCCGGGTGCGGACGGGCCGCCGCCGACCGGCTACAGCCAGCAGGACGGCGGCCTGGACGGACTCGTCCCCGGCACCGACGCCCACGGCAACGTCGGCACCCCCGCCCCCGAGAGCGCCGCCGCCGCACCGACCGGCGAGCCCGGCCAGGCCCCGCCGACGGACGCTCCCGGGGACCCCGCCGCAGCGCCCACCGCCGGAGCCGCCCCGGGCGGGGCCGCTCCTTCGGCCGCCGGCGTGCCCGCGAAGAGTGCGGCGCCCGCGCCGGCCGGCAAGTCCGCCGCCGCACCGCAGCCGCAGCAGGGGCAGGCCGCCGCGCAGGCCCCGCAGGCGTCGTCCGCCGCGCAGGCCCCGGCCGCCTCGGCTCCGGCCGCGGCAGCGCCCGTCACCGCCCAGCCGCCCGCTGTGGCACCCGTACCGGCGCCCGCCCCCGCGGCTGCCAAACCGGTGTTCAACGTCGTGGCCGGCCCGTTCTGCAACGTCGCCGGCACGACCACCCAGCAGTACGGCTGGTTCGACTCCGGACAGGCCGGCTGGGTCACCAACACCGGTGGCCACGCGGCGGACGGGTGCACCGGCAAGTTCACCTCGATGCCGATGTCGGGCGCGGCGGCGAAGGACAACGGCAACTCGATCGTCTGGACGTTCAACACCGCCCCGGTCGTCAACGGCAGCTGCCAGCTGTCGGTCTACGTGCCGGGCAGCAGCGACCTCAAGGCCGTCGGCGGTGCGCCGTCCTACTACACCGTCCAGACCAAGTCCGCCCCGGGCGTCGGGACGATCGGCTTCTTCAACGTCAACCAGGTTTCCAGTCGCGGCAGTTGGGTGTCGGTCGGCACCTATGCCGCGACCGACGGCAAGATCGCCGTGATGCTGCACGACCGGGGCGAGGACTGGAAGGGCACCCCCAGGGAGTACGCCCACCACGCGGCGTCCGCCATCCGGGCCAACTGCACCGGGTGACGCCGCCGCAGGGCACGGGAGCCGGCACAGCCACGAACGACCGAGGAGAACGAGCAGCATGACGCGCCATGTCCTCACTGTGTGCGCGGAGCAGCGCGACGGCGGCTACCGCACGATCGGTGCGGCGCTGGAGGCGGCACGCAGTGGTGCGGTGATCAGCGTCCGCCCCGGCCGCTACGAGGAGAACCTGGTGGTCACCAAGATGGTGACCATCACCGCGGCGGAGGCCCGGGGCAGTGTCCGCATCTCGCCCCGGCGGGGCGCCGTCGTCCAGGTGGTCGCGGAGGCCGTCCAGCTCACCGGCCTGGTGCTCCAGGGACAGGACGAGGACCTGCCGACCGTCGACGTCCCGCGCGGCCAGGCCGCGCTGGAGGACTGCGAGGTCGCGGGCAACTCCTGGACGGCCGTGCTGACCCGCCAGCAGGGCTCGCTCGCGATGCGCGGCTGCCGGATCGTCAACCCCGCCGGCGCCGGGATCGTCGAGACCTCCAGCGGCACCAGCATCATCGAGGACTGCGTGATCGAGCACCTCGGCACCTCCGCCGTGGTGATCGGGGAGCGCGCCAACCCGGTCGTCCGGGGCTGCGTCATGCGCGACGCCCGGGGCAACGGCGTCTGCGCCAACGGCGAGGCCCGCGGCACCGTCGAGGACTGCGAGATCTCCGCCACCGACAAGCCGGCCATCGCCCTGGAGGAGAACAGCACCACCCGGGTGCTGCGCACCGCCGTCCGCGACACCACCGTCGGCATCTACGTCAGCTCCGCCGCCGCGGTGACCCTGGAGGACTGCACCGTCAGCGGCACCAGGGGCCACGGCATCGTGCTGGCCGCCGGCACCGACCCGGTGGTCCGGCGCTGCCGCACCAGCCGGACCAAGGGCCACGGCATCCACGTCACCGGCCGCTCCCGGGGCACCTTCGAGGACTGCGAGGTCGCCGACGCGGAGGGCGCCGGCCTGCGGGTGGAGGACTCGTCCAGCCCGTCGATGACCCGCAGCAGCGTCCGCGACAGCGGCGCGAACGCCGTCGAGCTGACCGGCGACTGCGCCCCCGAGTTCGACCGGCTGGAGATCCGCGACGCGGCGGGCGCCGGGGTCAGCGTCCGGGAGGGCGCCAACCCGATGCTGCGCCGCCTCGACGTCGCGGACGTGCGCGGCCACGGGCTGGAGGTGCTCGCGGACGGCCGGGGCCGCCTCGAATCCTGCGAGATCTCCGCCACCGGGAAGGCCGGGCTGCGGGTCGCCGACGGCGGCAACGTCCAGGTCGGCGCCAGCCGGGTGCACGGCGCCGCCGCGGCCGGTGTCGAGGCCGGTACCGGCGGCATCGTCTCGCTGCGCGACTGCGACGTGGCCGGCTCCGGCACCGACGGCGTCCAGGTGGAGGACGGCGGCGAACTCGCCATGGCCAGGACCCGGGTGCACGGCAGCCGGCGGCACGGCGTGCTGCTGGCGGCCGGCGCCCGGGCCGTGCTCAACGCCTGCGAGCTGTTCGACAACGCCGTGGACGGCCTGCGGGTCGAGACCGACGAGCCCGTCCGGGTCACCGACTGCGCGGCCACCGGCAACCGCGGCTCGGGCCTGCGCCGCACGGGCGCCGGCAGCGGAACCCGGTTGTCGGTGGAGGGCCTGACCAGCCGGGAGAACGCCTACGCCGACGTCACCGGCGCCGCCACCGCCGGCGCGGCGCCCGTCCCGGCCCCCGGCACGGATCCCGCACCCGACGCCGCGGCGGAGCCCGGCAGTGCGGCCCCCGCCGACGTACCCGCAGGACCGCCGCCGCCCCCGGACGACCGGGAGCCGGACGGTCCGCAGTCCCAACTGGAGTCCCTGGTGGGCCTGGAGGGCGTCAAGGAACAGGTCGCCACCCTGGTCAACCTCAACAAGCTGGCCCGGCGCCGCGCGCAGGCCGGGATGCCCGTCCTCCCGATGAGCCGGCACCTGGTCTTCGCCGGCCCGCCCGGCACCGGCAAGACGACCGTGGCCCGCCTCTACGGCGCGATCCTCGCCGAACTCGGCGCGCTGCGCAGCGGCCACCTGGTCGAGGTGGCCCGCGCCGACCTGGTCGCCGCGATCATCGGCGGCACCGCGATCAAGACCACCGAGGTCTTCAAGGAGGCCCTCGGCGGAGTGCTCTTCCTCGACGAGGCGTACACGCTGTCCGCCGGCTCCGGCGGCAGCGGGCCCGACTTCGGCCAGGAGGCCATCGACACCCTGGTCAAACTGATGGAGGACCACCGCGAGGACGTGGTGGTGATCGTCGCCGGGTACTCCGACGAGATGAGCGACTTCCTGCGCTCCAACCCCGGCCTGGCCTCCCGCTTCAGCCGGACGGTGGAGTTCCGCAACTACTCGGCGGCGGAGCTCGTCACCATCGTCGAGCGGGCCGCCACCGGCCACGGCTACGAACTCCCCCCGGAGACCGTGGACGCCCTCGCCGTCCACTTCGAACGGATGCCCAAGGGCGCCGACTTCGGCAACGGCCGCGCCGCCCGCAAGGTCTTCGAGGAGATGGTGGACCGGCAGGCCTCCCGGCTGGCCGTCCTCGCAGAGGTCACCGACGCCGATCTCGCCCTGCTCGTCCCCGCGGACCTCGGCGAGCAGGCCGCGGCCGCCCGGCAGGGCCTGGAGGGCGGCGAGGGCCGCACCGGACTCCTGGACGAACTGCGCGCGATGGTCGGCCTGGCCGCCGCCAAGGAGCAGGTCGAGAACCTGGTGAACCTGATCAAGCAGGTCCGCCGCCGCGAGGAGGCCGGACTGCCCACCGCCGCGATGAGCCACCACCTGGTCTTCGCCGGTCCGCCCGGCACCGGCAAGACCACCGTGGCCCGCCTCTACGGCGCGATCCTCGCCGAACTCGGCGTGCTGCCCGGCGGCCAGCTGATCGAGACCGCCCGCGGCGACCTGGTCGGCCGCTACGTCGGACACACCGCGCAGCTCACCAAGGAGGCGTTCGACCGTGCCCGCGGCGGCGTGCTGTTCATCGACGAGGCCTACACCCTCACCCCGCGCCACGGCGCGGGCAACGACTTCGGCCAGGAGGCGGTGGACACCCTGATGAAACTGATGGAGGACCACCGCGACGAAGTCGTGGTGATCGTGGCCGGCTACGAGGAGGAGATGCAGGGCTTCCTCGACTCCAACCCCGGCCTGGCCTCCCGCTTCTCGCACCGGATCCCCTTCGGCCACTACAGCGACGACGAACTCGTCACCATCGTCCGCCGCCAGGCCGAGACGGCCGGCTACCTGTGCGCCCCCGAGACGCTCACCGCCCTCGCCGCGCTCTGCGCGGCCGTCCCCAAGGACCGCAACTTCGGCAACGGCCGGTTCGCCCGCCGGACTCTGGAGGCGATGGTCACCCGGCAGGCCGGCCGGCTCGCCCGGCTCGACATCGCGGACGTCTCCGAACTCAGCCTGCTGCTGCCCCAGGACCTGCCGGCGCCGCAGGGGAGCCCGGTGTGACCCGGCCGCGCAGGGCGGCCGTCGCAGCCCTGCTGAGCTGTTGCTGCGCCCTGCTCGGCTGCGACCTGGTGCTGGCCCACCCGGCGGCCCCGGCCGCCCTGGCCGACACCGCTCCCGGAGCCGGAGCCGGAGCCGGCTCCCCGGCGTCGTTCCCGGCGATCGGCCAGACCGCTCCCGGGGTGCAGCAGGACGGCTGCGTGAAACCGTCCGCCAAGACCACCGACCTGACGCCGTGGGCGCAGACCTTCCTCCGGCCGGAGGGCGCCTGGGCGCTCAGCCGGGGCGCCGGAGTGACGGTCGCGGTGCTCGGCTCCGGCGTCGACGCCTCCTCCGGTGTGCTGGACAGCCGGCTCACCCTCGGTCCGCGCCTGTACGGCGAGGGCGGTGCCGGGCGCGACTGCGTCGGCCACGGCACCTTCCTGGCAGGGCTGATCGCAGGTCACCGGCAGCCCGGCCTCGGCTTCGCCGGGATCGCCCCCGAGGCCAGGATCCTCGCGATCGCCGTCACCGACGACGTCGGCAACACCAGCGCGGACCTGCTGGCGAAGGGGATCAGGGCCGCCGCCGACGGCGGCGCCCGGGTGATCACCGTGGGCGTGCCCGTCCCCGGCGCGGGCCCCGAACTGGCGGCCGCCGTGGCCTACGCGGGAGCGCGGGGAGCGCTGGTCATCGCGCCCTCCGCCCCCGACTCCACCGGATCCGGCGCCTCCGACAGCGGCGCCCTCCCGGCCTCCTACCCGGACGTCCTGGCCGTCTCCGACCTCGGCCCCGGCGGCGCCCTGCCGCAGGCGGAGGCCGCGAACTCCGGCCGGATCGACCTGGTCGCGCCCGGCGACGCGCTGATGAGCGTCGGCCCCGGCGGCGCGGGCTACTTCACCGCCTCCGGGCCGAGCCTGGCGACCGCCGTCGTGGCGGGCACGGCGGCCCTGGTCCTCGGCTACCGGCCCGAACTGACCCCGGCCCAGCTGGCCGACCGGCTGAAGACCACCGCCTACCACCCCGGCACCCTCCTCCCCGACCCCCGGCTCGGCTACGGCACCGTCGACCCGACGGCTGCCGTCGCCGCCGCGCTGCCCGGGAAGCCGGCCCCCGCCCCCTCCGCCGCCCGTACGGCGGTCGCCGCCCTGCCGCCGCCCCCGGCCCGCCCGGCCCAGTGGCACGCGGTCGCCGTCGCCGGCGGCGTCCTGGTGGGCACCGCCCTGGTGGCCGGAGCCGGGGCGGTGCTCTCCCGCGGCCGCCGCCGGGGGTGGCAGCCGGGCCGCTGGACGGTGGACGGCTGATCGCGGGCGCCCTGGAACGGGTGCGGTGACGCCGGGTGTGCCGGCTGGAAGGCCGTGGCCCGCTCACGGGGCGGTGCGCGGAGCAACCCGGGACGCCTGCCACTCCCAGCAGTGACATGCTCGACGGGAGGAAGGTGGACAGCCATGAACGAGAGCAGCCCCCGCTCCGAGGAGCAGGCCGCGGTACGACCCGTTTCCGGGGACATCGCCCAGCGCGTGGCCCTGCGTTCCAGGGAGCTCGGACTCACCCGTGAGGAGGTGGCGGGCCGGGCCGGCATGGCACCGCGGTACCTCCAGTCCCTGGAGGAGCTGGCCGGCGACTTCGATCCGGCCTCCGCGCTGAGGCTGGCCGCCGTCCTGAAGATGACCTACAGCGAGCTGGTCGAGGGCCGCGCCGACCTTCCGCCGGGACAGCAGTCGGCCGCGCCCCACCCGAGACTCGGCAGCCTCACGCCCGACGAATGCTGGGACAGGCTTTCCGACCACGGCGTCGGACGGGTGGCCCTCTCCGCGGAGTCCGGCCCGGCCGTCCTGCCCGTCAACTACCTGGTCGACGCTCGTTCGCTCGTCTACCGGACGGCCCGCAGGGGCATCGCTGCGGTGGCGGAGGGCAGCGAGGTGGCCTTCGAGGTCGATCAGGTGAACGAGCTGCTCAGCGATGGCTGGAGTGTCCTGGTCGTCGGTTCGGCCGAGCACATCACTGACATCGACACGGTGCGGCGGCTCGCGGACCAGCCGGGAGCCGTCCCGTGGGCGCCGGGGCCCCGGGACCTGTGGGTGCGCGTCGTCCCCAGCAGGGTCACCGGGCGCTCGATCAGCACCGCCTGACCTGGACGCGCGTGTGGCTGCGGCGTGCCGGCCGGCCGGCGGGCTCGGCCGGTTCGGTCAGCCGGTGTGCGGCGCGGCCGACTGGTGGTGCTGGGGCTGATGCTTCTGGTTGGTCTGATGGGGCTGAGGTCGGCTCCGGGGGCGTACGTCCGCGATTCCCTCGGCGACCAGGGCGGCGAGGTCCAGGAAGGCCCGGCGGGACTTCGTCCGCAGCTTCGCCGGATCGAACTCCCCTCCCAGCGCCAGATGTTCGTCGAAGGGGATGACGACCGCATCCCGGCAGCGGGTCCGGAAGTGGGCCACCAGGTCCTCGACCCGGATCAGCCGCCCGGTGCCGCGGACGCTGGAGATCACCGTCACGCTGCGCCGGGCCAGGGCGTCGTAGCCGTTGGCGGACAGCCAGTCCAGGGTGCTGCTCGCACTGCTCGCACCGTCGACGCTGGTGGTGGCGGTGACGACCAGCTGGTCGGCGAGGTCCAGGACGCCGCGCATGGAGCTGTGCAGCAGACCGGTGCCCGAGTCGCTCAGCACGATCGGGAACTGCCTGCTCAGCATGGTGATCAGCCGGTGGTAGTCCTCGCCGGTGAACGCGTTCGCACCCGCCGGGTCGGCGAATCCGGCGAGCACCTCCAGGCCGCTCGGGGTCTGCGAGGTGAAGCGGCGGATGTCCATGTACCCGCTGATCGAGGGGGCCGCCGCCAGCACGTCGCGGACGGTCGCGCGGGTCTCCTGGCGGATCCGCTGCGCGAGGGTCCCGGTGTCCGGGTTGGCGTCGACGGCGATGACCTTGTCCGTACGCTGCTCGGCGAGCACCGACCCGAGCGCCAGCGTGGTCGAGGTCTTGCCCACTCCGCCCTTGAGGCCGACCACCGCGATCCGGAAGGAACTGTGCAGCGGCGTACGGATGGCGGCGAGCCGGCGCCGGCGGTCGCGCTCACCGGGGTTGAACCCGACGGCGCGGCCGAGGCCGGTCCCGAGGGTCTGGGCCTGATCGAGGCGGCCGCGCCGGGGGGCCGCCGGCGCGGCTGCCGGAAGGACCGGCCGAGGCAGCTGCGGCACGGGCTCGGTGCGGCCGGGAGCGGGCTGAGTGGGCCGGGTCGGCCGGGTCGGTGGAACAGCGGCGGCGGGGTGGGCGGGCGGAGCCGAAGCGGGGGCGGGCGGAGCCGGGGCCGCCGTCACGAAGGGCCCCGGTCGTTCGGCCGCGGGCACCAGGACCGTCCCCAGGGCGTCCAGCGGTTCCCGCCAGACCGACGGGGGGCCTGACAGTGCCGGTGCCGGCATCGCCGGGGGTGCTGCGACCGGCCAGTCGGCGGGGCTGTAGTCGGGGGCCCGCTCCCAGTCGGCGCCCGGCGTCAGCCGTTGCACCGGTACCGTCGCGCTGCTCTCCTCGGCTGCCACGTGTCCCTCTCCTGCCGCCACAGCGGCCCCCGCGCTTGTGCATGCGCCCCTGCACCGCTTCTCCGCAGGCCGTTCGAGCAGGAGAACGGGGCGGGCGGCCCGGACCGTTCACCCCCGCTCCGGAATTGCCGCCGGTGAACGGAGTTGCCGCCGGTGAACCCGCGGCCCGCCGCGCCCGTTCTACCGAAGCAGCGCGGTCTACCGGAGCAGCGCGGTGCGGACCGCGCGCCGGCCCGTACGCGGGCCGGTTCGGCCACGGCCGCCCAACGGTGAACGGATGTGCTGGTGGACGAGGACGGGGTGCGGCCCGGTGCGGTGCTCGGCGCGCCGGAGGTGATCCGGACGGCGCGGTCACTGGCGTTGCGCGGGCTCACGGGGACGGGCACTCTGCCGTCGCCCGAGCTGCGGCAGGTCGCCGAGGCGCTGGTGGTCGACGAGTACCTGGCGGCCGGCGGCTGGACGGACGAGGAGCGCCGACGAACCGTCCGCTGGGTGGCGGTGCTGATCGACCGCTTCGGCGAGGACGGCGTGCAGGCGCTGCTGGCGGTGGCGGCTCCCGCCGCCGCGCTCGTGCTGCCCCGGTTCGGGGCGGTGGGGGAGGGGTGGAAGGGCGTTCCGCCGACCGGTGAGGAGCTGCCACCAATGTCCGTTCCGGGAACATAAGCGGATCATTGGCCCACTGTTGGGGCGCCTGGCGAAGATCGTCCTGTCAGGCCGCGGACGTGGACCGGAGCACTCGGTCCGGCTGTCCGG
Organism: Kitasatospora sp. NPDC057223; assembly: GCF_042669755.1. Taxonomy (NCBI): domain Bacteria; kingdom Bacillati; phylum Actinomycetota; class Actinomycetes; order Kitasatosporales; family Streptomycetaceae; genus Kitasatospora; species Kitasatospora sp. NPDC057223. The sequence goes on from NZ_JBHUWW010000012.1 coordinate 63,008, forward strand.
CGGCTCCCTCACGCCTGTGCCAGCCGGAGCAGCAGAACCATGGTCATGAACAACCGTGACAGGTCCGAACCCCACGCCGCCGGTGACACCGGCCCGTCCGGGGCGACGGCCACCGGGGCCGCCGCAGCCGCCGTGGCCACCCCGCGCGCCACGCTCGACCAGGAGACCCTGGCGGAGCTCTACCGCCTGCACGGCCCGTACCTGCTGCGCGCCCTGATGCGGGTGACCAGCGGTGACCGGGGGAAGGCGGAGGACATCCTCCAGGAGACCCTGCTGCGCGCCTGGCAGCACCCGGAGGCGATCTCCCGGGGGCCCGAGCTGAGCCGGCCGTGGCTGTTCACCGTCGCCCGCCGGATCGCGATCGACCACTTCCGGATGCAGGCCGCACGGGCCCAGGAGGTCACCGACGAGACCCCCGAGGAGCGGGCGACGACCCAGGACCCGTTCGACGAGGTGCTCGGTGCGCTGGACATCGGCGTCGCACTCGCCCGGCTCCAGCCGCTGCACCGCGAGGTGTTGACCGAACTGCACCTGAAGGGCCGCTCGGTGGCCGACGCTGCCCGGGCCCTCGGGGTGCCGGCGGGTACCGTCAAGTCCCGCAACTTCTACGCGCTGCGCGCCCTGCGCCCGGTCCTGGTCGCGCAGGGCGTGGTGGCGGCCGCCTGATTCCCGGTCGTCGCCGGCCGGGCGGGTGCCCGCCGGGCGGTGACGGCCGGGTCAGGCGGGGCCGGGGGCACGGTCAGGACAACTGGGCCTGCAGCCACGGAGCTTCGCCGCCGGCCCGGTCCGCCACCGCGGTCCGCAGGCGCCGGACGACCGGATCCGCGGCCGCCTCGGCCGCCGCCTGGTAGTGGTCGAGCAGCCGGCCCGCCGCGCCGTACCGGACGGACTCGCCCTGCTCGGCCAGCAGCTCCGCGCCGAAGGCCCGGACCAGGCCCGGCTGTTCGTAGCGGCCGGGTGCGCGTTCGGCCAGCAGGTGGTGCTCCGTCAGCGCGGCCAGGGCGAGCCGGGCGGCCGGCATGTCGGTGCCGAGCAGGGCCGCCGCCGCGTAGGCGTCCACCTCGGGGCCCGGGTGGACGGCGAGCAGCGCCAGCAGCTGCGCGGCGTCCCAGGGCAGCCGGCGGTACGTCATGGTGAGCCGGCTGCGCAGCCCGACGTCGCCCGGCGTGTCCAGCAGCAGCAGCCGGGTGCGCTCCTCCTCCAGCACGGTGGTGAGCGCATCGATCGTCCAGGCCGGGTGGGAGGCCAGCCGGGCGGCGGCGATCCGCAGCGCGAGCGGCAGGCGGTCGCACAGCGCGGCGAGCCGCCTGGCCGGCTCCGCTTCGGCGGCGGCCCGGCCGGGCGGCAGCAGCCGGGCCAGCAGTTCGGCGGCCTCGGCGGCGGGCAGCGCGTCGAGGCCGAGCAGGGCCGCCCCCTGGGTGACGGCGAGCTCCTCCAGCGTGCTGCGGGTGGTGACGACGGTGGCGCAGCGCGCCCCGGCCGGGCGCAGCGCGGCGACCTGCGCGGCGTCCCGGGCGTCGTCCAGCACGACCAGCAGCCGGCGTCGGCGGGTCTCCTCGCGGTACAGCGCGGTGCGGGCCGCCGGATCGTCGGGAACGGCGGACTCCGGCAGCCCCAGGGCGCGCAGCAGGCGGCCCAGGGCCTCCCCGGGCGGGGTGGGCCCCGCCGGGTCGAAGCCCCGCAGCGGGACGAAGAGCTGCCCGTCGGGGAAGTCGGCCGTGGCGTCCTGGGCCCAGCGCACCGCGATGGCGGTCTTGCCGACCCCGGCCGGGCCCGTGACGACCGCCAGTCCGCCGCCGGTCCGTTCCGGCCCGCACTCGCGGTCCAGCCAGCGGCACTCGGCCGTACGGCCGACCAGGCCGTCGGGGCGCCGGGGCAGGGCGAGGCCGGCCGCCGCTACGGCCGGGTGGTCGTACGGTGGCCGGCGGCCCGGCACCCGGGCGCCGGGTGATCCGGGGGCCGGCGCGTACGGCAGTGGCCGGCCCGCGCTCTCGTCCCGCAGGACGGCGCCGAGGGCCTCGCGCAGGGCCGGGCCCGGTGCGATCCCGAGCTCCTCGTCCAGCCGGGCGCGGGCGCGGTGGTAGGCGTCCAGCGCGTCGGGGACGCGGTCGTCCTGGTGCAGGCAGCGCATCAGCAGCGCGACCGCCTGTTCGCGCAGTCCGTTGCCGCGCACGTACTGCTCCAGCGCCGGTACGGCGGCGGCGCCGTGGCCGAGCCGCAGCTGCCGCTCCGCCCAGGAGGTCAGCACCCGGGCGCGCGTCTCGCCGAGCCGGTCGCCGAGGGCGCGGCAGAGCGCGGTGTCCGGCAGGTCGGCCAGCGGCACCCCGTACCAGAGGTCGAGTGCCTGCTTCAGCAGGACGGCCGCCGACCGGTCGTCGCCGGGTGCGGCCTCGGCGCGGGCCGCCAGCGCCTCGACCCGGAGCAGGTCGACCTGTCCGGCGTCGCCGGTGAGGAGGTATCCCGGCGCACACGTGCGGAGTTCGAACGCGGTGCCGTCCAACACCTTGCGCAGCGCCGCGACATGACCCTGCAGGGCGGCCCGGGCCTGGGCCGGCGGTTCCTCGTCCCAGAGCAGTTCGAAGAACCGGCCGAGCGGTACCGCGCGGTTGAACTCGATCGCGAGCAGCGCCAGTACGGCCCGCCGCTTCGGGCCGGCGAGTTCGGCCGGCTCTCCGGTGACGGTCCGCAGTTCGATCGGGCCGAGCAGTCGAATGCCCAAGTGTTCCACTCCCCTTGGCCACCGGCGCGGAGCAGGAGGGCCGCGTCGGCCGCCCTCCCGGCAGGGGTGGGGCGGAGGTTTACCGCGGCGGCACTCGCCGGACTCCGGTGATCATAGGTATCCGGTTCGACGACGAAGTGAACGCCGGGGAAAGCCCTGGCAGAGCGGTCACGACGGGGTGATCATCACGCCCGCCTCCGCTCGCCCTGAGCCGTACGATGTCCCGTCGCCGAGGCTCGCCAGGATGCGGGGGCGGCAGCCTCGAAGGCAAGCGCGCCGGGGGCGGGCCGCCTCTTGGGGTCGAGCGCGGTGCCCGAACGGGCATCGCGCCGCGCGCCCGCCGCTTCGGCGGTGGCCGTGCAGTCCCGTCCTCAGTCAGGAGAAACCGCAGGTCAGGCGGGCCTGTCAGGACGAGACCGGGGTCGCCGTCCGGTCTGCCCGGACGGCCCTGCGGCCGTCAGCCGGCCGGCCGGGAGCGGGCCTCGCGCTGGTACGGTCCCCGCGAGCTGTCGGCGCACCGTCAGTTTCCCGGCCCGGCCGTTCCCACAGGAGGCGCCATGCAACGACGAACCTTTCTCACCGGCACGCTGATCGGCGCGGCGGTCGCCGCCGTCCCGCTCTCCGTCCTGCGGCCGGCCCGCGCGGCGGCGGCCACGGTGACGGTCGGTTCCCTGAAGGACCTTCAGGCGGCCGTCGACCGGGCCGTCCCCGGCGACCGCATCGTCGTGGCCGACGGGACGTACACCGTGCCGGCGGGGGGCTCCGTCAGGATCTCCGGCCGGAACGGCACCACCGACGCGCCGATCACCGTCGTGTCGCAGTCCCGGGGCGGTGCGGTGCTGCAGGGCGAGCGGAGCTTCGTGTTCAGCGACTCCAGCAACATCACCGTCAGCGGGTTCGCGTTCCGGCAGAGCAGCACGCTGGAGATCCCGGCGAGCTGTCCGCGCATCCGGCTGACCCGCAACGACTTCCGGTTCGCCGACGTCAGCGGGCTCGACTGGGTCGTCGTGCGGGGCGACGACGCCAAGATCGACCGGAACCACTTCCACGACCGGACGACCGAGGGCATCTTCCTCGTCGTCGACGGCCCCGGCACGACCGCGATGGCGCAACGGACGCAGATCCTCAGGAACCACTTCTCCGACCACAGCTACCCGGGCGCCAACGGCGGCGAGCCGATCCGGCTCGGGGTCAGCAGCCGGGCGCTGTCCAGCGCCGGCGCGTTCGTGGAGTACAACCTGTTCGAGCGGTGCGACGGTGACCCCGAGACCGTCTCGGTGAAGTCCTCGGACAACACCGTCCGGTACAACACCGTCCGGGACAGCCGCGGCGGGATCGTGCTGCGGCACGGCAACCGGACCACGGTGGAGGGCAACCACCTGCTCGGCGGTACGGACGGTCTGCGGCTGTACGGCAACGACCACCTGGTGGTGAACAACTACCTGGCCGGCCTGTCCGGCCGCGCCCTGGTGATCGGCAGCGGCACCACCCGCGACCACCACTCCGGCGAGACCACCGAGGAGCGGCGCGGCAACGACGCCTGCGACCGCGCGGTGATCGCGTACAACACCCTGGTCGGGAACGCCGGGACGCTCTCGGGCGAGACCCGGGCCCACGAGCCCCGGGACGTGGTCGTCGCCGACAACATCCTGTCCGGCGGTACCGGCAGCCTGGTCGCGATGGGGGCCACCGGCTTCACCTGGCAGGGCAACATCCTCTGGGGCGCGGCGGCGAACGGCACCGTCCCGTCCGGCGGCTACCGCCGGGTGGACCCGCTCCTGCGACTGGAGTCCGACGGCGTGTACCGGCTCTCGGCCGGCAGCCCCGCGATCAACGCGGCGACGCTGACCGACCCCGTCGTGACCCAGGACCTCGACGGCCACCCGCGCGGCAGCTCGCGCGATGTCGGCGCCGACGAGTACACGACCCTCGCCCCGGTCCGCCGCCCCCTCACCCCCGCCGACGTCGGCCCCGACGCCGCCTGACCGGTCCGGTGTCTGACCGGCCCCGGCTCCTGACCGGTGCCGCCATCCGATCGTCACCGCGCCATCCGAACGTCTGATCGTCACCACCACCTGAGACGCAGGTCGGGCACCAAACGGCGCCCGACCTGCGTCGAACTTGTTCGTAACGAACATGTTCGTTACGGTGGTGGCATGACAGAACGCACCGATCCGCCCGGCAGCCGCCGGGAGCGCCCGGCGAAGCCCGCCCTGACGCGCGGCGGCATCGTCGCCGTCGCGGTCGGGATCATGCGGGCCGAGGGCCTGCAGAAGGTCACCATGCGCCGGCTGGCCCAGGAGCTCGACACCGGGCCCGCCTCGCTGTACGTGTACGTCCGCAACACCGCCGAACTGCACGCCGCGATCCTGGACGAACTCCTCGCCACCGTCGAGCGGCCCCCGGCGGGCGGCGACTGGCGCGACCGGCTGGAGCGGCTGCTCACCTCCTACACGCTGATGCTGTTCGAGCACCCCGGCCTCGCCCAGTCCGCCCTGGTGGCCCGACCCAGCGGAGCGCACTACCTGAACCTGGTGGAGGCGGTCCTGGCCCTGCTGGACGAGGGCGGCGTCCCGTCCGGGCAGGCGGCCTGGGGCCTGGACCTGCTGCTGCAGTACGCCACCGCGACCGCCGCCGAACACGCCGGCCGGGACGGAACCCCCCGCACCCGGGGCGAGTGGGACGCGCTGGCCGCCGCCCTGCGCGGCGCCTCCGGCCGGACGCACCCGCACACCGCCTCGCTCGCCGACGAGCTGCTCTCCGGCGAGCCGGCGGCCCGGCTGTCCTGGGGGTTCCGGATGCTGCTCAACGGCATCTTGCAGACCCCCGTCCACGCCTCCGACCACGCCTCCGACCACACCCCCGTCCGCACTCCCGGCCCCGGCACGCCCGAACACCCCTGACCACGGCCCCGGCCCCCTCCGTACCCGTCCCGGCACGACCCCGAGGAGCGAGACCCATGACCACACACCACCCCGTCGCCGTCATCGGCGCCGGACTCGGCGGCCTCACCCTGGCCCGCGTCCTGCACGTCAACGGCATCGAGGCCGCCGTCTTCGACCTCGACGCCTCGCCGACCGCCCGCCCGCAGGGCGGCATGCTCGACATCCACCACGACTCCGGTCAGGTGGCCCTGAAGGCCGCCGGCCTGTACGAGGAGTTCCGGGCGCTGGTCCACCCGGGCGGAGAGGCGATGCGGATCCTGGACCGGCACGGCGTCGTGCACCGGGAGGAGGCCGACCACGGCGACGGCGACCGCCCCGAGGTCGACCGCGGACGGCTGCGCGACCTGCTGCTCGGCTCGCTGCCCGAGGGCACCGTCCGCTGGGACGCCAAGATCACCGGAGCGCGCCCGCTGGGCGGCGGCCGGCACGAGGTGACCCTCGCCGACGGCTCGGCCCTCACCACCGACCTGCTGATCGGCGCGGACGGGGCCTGGTCCCGGATCCGCCCGCTGCTCTCGGAGGCGGTGCCGGCCTACTGCGGCCTGTCCTTCGTCGAGTTCGACCTGCTGGACGCCGACACCCGCCACCCCGGGAGCGCCGCCGTGGTCGGCGGCGGGATGCTCTTCGCCCTCGGTGACGGCAGGGGCTTCCTCGCCCACCGGGAGGGCGACGGCAGCCTGCACGTCTACGCCGCCCTGCGGGCCCCCGAGGACTGGGCCGCCGGTGTGGACCTCACCGACGCGGGCGCTGCGCGGGCCGCCCTGCTGGAGCAGTTCGCGGACTGGGACGAGAGCCTGCGGGCCCTCGTCACCGAGGCGGACGGCACGCTGACGGCCCGTCCGATCCACGCACTGCCGGTCGGCCACCGCTGGGAGCGCGTCCCGGGGGTGACCCTGCTCGGCGACGCCGCCCACCTGATGTCGCCGTTCGCCGGTGAGGGCGCCAACCTCGCCATGCTCGACGGCGCCGAACTCGCCCTGTCCGTCGTCGCGCACCCCGGGGCCACCGAGGCCGCGCTCGCCGCGTACGAGCAGGCGCTGTTCCCGCGCAGCGAGGCGTCCGCGGCCGACTCCGCCGAGAACCTCGTGCTGTGCTTCGGCGCCGACGCGCCGCAGGGGCTGATCGACCGCTTCGCGGAGTACAACGCTCAGGCGGGCTGAGCGTCGGAGCGGCCCGGGAGCCGCCCGAAGAGCTGGTCGTAGCCTTCGGGGAGCTGTAGCAGGAGGCGGCGCAGCAGATCCGGGCCGGCCGCCTCGGCGACGGTGCTGAGGACGGCGCAGACGTCCCATCTGGCCGTGGCGGGCGTCGCGCCGTCGATCCAGGTGGCGGCCGTCCCGACGAACCGCTCGGCGCTGATCGGGCCCTCGGCCGGCGGGGCGTCCAGCAGCAGCGGCACGTAGGGCAGCGGAAGGCGCTCGGCCAGCTCGGTCCGTTCGGAGCCGAGGAGGTGGGACCCGAGCAGCGCCACCACGATGCGGGCGGCGTTCTCCGCCTCCCACTCGTCCCGGTACTCGGCGCGGCCCTGGACGTCCTGGAGGAAGCTGTGCCAGCGCGTGACGGTCGTCATGTCCGCCTCCCTGCGGGGCGGGCCGGGGGCTCCCGCTGCTCCGGCCCGGGTGGTCGGTCTCGGAGACGTCCCGGTTTGCGCGGGGACGCTTCGTCTGCGATGCAAACCCGTTCTAACACGCACCCGAAACGATGACAAGCAAACGACGGCGGGCATCGGCGCCGCCGGGCGGGCAGCCGGGCAGCCGGGCAGGCGGGCAGTGTGGGCAGGCAGGCAGGCAGGCAGGCAGGCGGGGGACCGGGTGCCGCCGGGGGCGGGCCGCTCACCCGGCGCGGACCAGCCCCGCCAGATCGGCTGCGGCCTCCGGCCAACGGGTGTGCTCGAAGCCGAAGCCGGCCTGCAACAGCCGGCCGGGGGTGACCCGGCGGCTCTTGAGCAGCAGTTCGGTGTCCGAGCGCAGCGCGAACGCGCCGATCCCGGCCATCCGGCGGGTCGCCGGCAGGCCGGCCGGGATGCCCCAGGCGGCCCGGATCCCCCGCATGAAGTCCCGGTACGGGAGCGGGGCCGGGGCGGCGAGGTTCACCGGCCCGGCGAGATCCTCCCGGTCGGCCAGGAAGTCGAGGGCCCGGACGAAGTCGCGTTCGTGGATCCAGGACACGTACTGGGCGCCGCCGGCGATCGGGCCGCCGAGGCCCAGGCGGGCCATGCGCAGCATGAGGTCGAAGGCGCCGCCGCGCTCGGGCCCCATCACCATCGCGGTGCGCAGCGCCACCTTGCGGGTGTGCGGAGTGTCGGCCAGCTCCTGCGCCCGCTCCCAGGCCTGCGCTATCCGGACGCTGTTGGCCCAGTAGGCCGGAACGCCGGGTTCGGCGCCGCCGAGCAGGCCGGAGGCCTCGTCGTTGGCCGCGTCGAAGCGGTGGGCGTAGATGGTGGCGGTGCTCATCTGGAGCCAGACCCGGGGCGGCCGGGCGGCGGCCGCGATCGCCTCCCCGACGACCCGGGCGGAGTGCACGCGCGAATCCATCATGGACTGGACGTTGGCGGGTGTGTAGCGGCAGTTGACACTCCGTCCGGCGAGATTGACCACCAGGTCGCTGCCGTCGACCGCCTCGGCCCAGGGGCCGAGGGTGCGGCCGTCCCAGTGCGTCTCGCGGCCGCCGCCCGGCCCCCGGGTGAGGATCACCACGTCATGCCCGGCGGCGGTCCACGCCCGGTCCAGCAGCCTGCCCACGTGTCCGGTGCCCCCGGGCAGCACGATCTTCAACGGATCCCCCTCGGTACCTGTCGGGCGTGATGCCCGTGGGGCGAGCCTAGCAAAATATGAACACGTTCAAAAGAACGTTCCGTGGTGGCTCGCAACCGAAAACCTGGTGACGATCCCGGGCCGGTCCGCCACGATTCCCCTGTGCGGGCCGCCCGAGCCCGCCCGTACAGGAGGCACGGGAACCATCGGTACCAGGACTGCGGCGAGGCCGCGCCCGAAGGCGGCGGCCACGGCCGGCGACGGGTTGAAGCTGCACCGCCGCGTCATGCGCCTCGACGGCCGCGACTACACCGTGCTGTCGCCCAGGCCCGGGACGAGGGCGAGGTTCGCCACCAACTTCTTCCACCAGACCTGGCACGTCCTGTCGGACCGGGCCGGCGCCGGCCTGCTGGCCCGGCTGCTGTGGGGGCTGTCCTACGAGCGGCACCCGAACACCCTGATCGTCATCGACCGGCCCTTCCTCGACCCCACCCCGTTCGAGGGCGAGGCCGCCGACCCGGTCGTGCTGGTACCCCGCGACCTCACGCCCCTGAGCGAGGCCGCCGCCCGGGCGCTGCGCCGGGCACTGCCGCTGCGCCCGGCGCCGGACGGCACCGTGCGGTGGCGGACCCCCGGGCTGGACCTGGCCCTCGCCGACATCGAGGGCTGGCACGAGAAGGTCCGCGAGGACTACCGGCGGCAGCGGGACTTCGCCGGGCTGGTGACCCGCCGCGGCGGGCTGATCATGATTGCCGCTCCGCCCGCCGAACTGCGCTGCTGGGCGGTGGACGCGGCCCGGCTGGGCGAGGGCACGAGGTACGACAGCGACTACACCTACCTCGGCGAGGGCTGTCCCGCCGAGGGCGAGATCCAGATCTTCGGCCGCTACCGGGCGATGGTGTCCAGCGCGGTGGTCGCCCGCCGGGAGGTGCTGTCCGAGGACACCGGAGAGGACCTGCCGCAGACGGTGCGCGAGCGGATCTGGCGGCGCTCCGCCGAGGTCCGCCGCCGCACCGCCCGCCCGGCCGCCGCCCGGCGTCCCTGAGCCGGGCACCCGTCAGCGCCGGGCACCCGTCAGGGGGCGGACCGGTCCGTCCCGCCGGATCACCGGGCTCCCCGCCGGGCCGTCCGAAATCCGCCGGGAGAATTCCACGGCGGCCGCCCGCACCCTCCGGCCCGGCCGGGCATGATCGGACCTGACACCGGTACTGCCCCGGCATTGGTACAGAGAGGATCCGACACATGGAGTTCCGCCATCTCGGCCGCAGCGGCCTGATCGTCAGCGAGATCGCCTACGGCAACTGGCTCACCCACGGCTCCCAGATCGAGGAGGACGCGGCCGCAGCCTGCATCCGGGCCGCGCTCGACGCGGGCATCACCACCTTCGACACCGCCGACGTCTACGCCGAGACCCGGGCCGAGTCCGTCCTCGGCCGGGCGCTGAAGGGCGAGCGCCGTGAGGGCCTGGAGGTCCTCACCAAGGTGTACTGGCCGACCGGGCCGGGCCGCAACGACCGGGGCCTGGGCCGCAAGCACATCATGGAGTCGATCGACGGCTCGCTGCGCCGCCTGCAGACCGACTACGTCGACGTCTACCAGGCCCACCGCTACGACGTCACCACGCCGCTGGAGGAGACCATGGAGGCCTTCGCCGACGTGGTCCGCTCCGGCAAGGCCCTCTACATCGGGGTCTCCGAGTGGACGGCCGAGCAGATCCGGGCCGGCCACGCGCTGGCCCGCGAGCTGCGGGTGCCCTTCGTGTCGAGCCAGCCGCAGTACAGCGCGCTGTGGCGGGTCATCGAAGCCGAGGTCGTGCCGGTCAGCGAGGAGCTCGGCCTCGGCCAGATCGTCTGGTCGCCGATCGCCCAGGGCGTCCTGACGGGCAAGTACCTGCCCGGCGCCGAGCCGCCGGCCGGCTCGCGGGCGACCGACTCCAAGGGCGGCGCGAACTTCGTCGCCCGCTGGCTCCGGCCAGAGGTGCTGGAGCGCGTCCAGCTGCTGCGGCCACTGGCCGACCAGGCCGGGCTGAGCCTGGCCCAGCTGGCCGTGGCGTGGGTCCTGCAGAACCGGAACGTCTCCGCGGCGATCATCGGCGCGTCCCGGCCCGAGCAGGTCGCGGAGAACGTCAAGGCCGCCGGGGTGACCCTGGACGACGCGCTGCTGAAGGCGATGGACGAGATCCTCGCCCCGGTCGCCGAGACCGACCCGGCCAGGACCGAGGAGAACGCTCCCAAGGCACGCCCCTGATCCGGCGGTCACGGGCCGTGCGCGGAGCGCCCGCGCGCACGGCCCGGCCACCCGTTGGTGGCTGAACAGGTGAAGCAGTGGTTCGACGGCCCGCCAGCGGGGAGAGATCGCGCATGAGCACACCGAACCGCCGCCGCCGCAACCACCGCCCCGCCGCCGCCCCGGCGGGCCCCGCCCCCAGCACGAGGTCGCTGCCGGTGGCGGTGTTCGCCGCCTCCACCCGCCGTCCCGGGCGCGGCGCGGCCACCTGCTGCCGGACGACGGTCACCGAGCGCCGCACGATGGACGGCTGCGTCGTCCGGACCACCTGGCACCTGCCCCACTGCACCTCCTCGCCCGCCCGCTGACCGCGCCCCGCCCGCTGACCGTGCCCCGCCCGCTGACCGTGCCCCGCCCACTCAGCGTCCCTGCGGCTGCGCCTGGTCGAGGGCGTGGCGCAGGCGGTTGACGGTCGCCTCGATGGCGTGCCGGGTGACCTCGTCGGGGTGGCCGTGGTTGCAGGCGTCGGCGAGGAGTTCGCAGGCGGCCTCGGCCACGGCGGCCGACATGGTGATCTCGCGCAGGCCGAGCAGCCGGTTCGCCGCCCGCTGGCCGGCCGTGTTCTCGGGCCGCTGGGGGATGAGCGAGTTGAGGCCGCGGCCGGCCTGCCGGCCGGCGGCGCCGGCGGGCGGTGGCGACTCGGGCTCCTGGGTGCGGCGCTGGTGGCCGACCAGGTCAGGCACCGGTGGCTCCGGTGAGCGGTGCCGGGCCGGCCGGGCCGGCTGGGCGGGTTGTCGGGCTCGAAGAAGTCGTCATGCCGCTCCAACGCTCCCCGGCACCCACGGGTAACGGGAGGACCGGCCACACGGGGCGCCCCCGGTGGCCTCCGTTCGCCTTCAGCGGCCGTGCCTCCCGGTGCCGGTCCTCGTGGCGGGCGGTCGCCGTCACCGCTGCACCCGGTGACGTCACCTAGCACAACTGGTCCGCGCCGATACGAAGATCCCTCGAATCAGGGCCGGTCCCGTCGGTGGTCCGGCAGATTCGGGTGCGCCGGTGTGATCGGTGGCTATGGTTCGGACGGGTACGGGCGGCGGTCCGTCGCCGGCCGGGGGCAGGGGCAGTGGGGGGAACGATGCGGGACGTGGTGCGGGAGACGGCACAGGCCGGCCGGCTGGTGCTGTGGGAGGAGTCGGCCCGGGACGGGGCGCAGGCCAAGACGCTGATGCCGGCCGGGTTCCGGGTGCGGTTGGCCCGTGCGCACGGGGCGGTCTTCGGCTCGGACGGGCCACGGCACGTGGTGTTCGCCGCCGGGTTCCCGGCGGTGTGCGCCGAGGAGTTCGAGGCGGTACGGCGGGTCGCCGTCGAGACGGAGGGAGCGGTCAGCGTGGCCGCCGTCTGCCGGGGGACCCGCAAGGACGCGGAGCAGGCGCTGGCATCGGTCCGGGGGGTCGCGCACGCCCGGGTGATGCTGGTGGTGCCCGCGTCGGAGGCCATGGCCGGAGTGATGGTCCACCAGGACGCCCGCAGTGCGCTGGAGCAGGGCGCCGAACTGGTCGGGGCGCTGCGCCGGTCGGACGGCGAGGTGGCGATCGACGTCTGCCTGGCCGACGCCTCCCGGGCGGACCACGGCGCCATGGCACGGGCCGCCGCCGCGATGACCGCGAACGGGGCCGGCGTGGTGCTGCTCGCCGACACGGTGGGCCGTCAACTGCCCTTCGAGGCCACCGCGATGTTCGCCGAGGTCGGGGCCGGTGCGGGCCCCGGGGTGGTCCTCGGATCGCATCTGCACAACGATCTGGGGCTGGGCCTGGCCAACACCCTGGAGGCGCTGGCAGCGGGTGTGCGCGTGGCCTCCGCCTCGTGGCTCGGCATCGCCGAGCGGTCCGGAATGGTCGCCACCGAGCAGTTGCTGTTCCTGCTGGCCCACGATCCCGCCCGCGCCGAGCGGTTGCTCCGGCCGGCGTCCGGGGCCGGCGGCCTGTGGTGGACGGCCCCTGACCTGACCCGGCTGCCGGCCATCGCGGCGATGGTGTCCGAGCAGACCGGCGTGCCGCTGACCGTCACGACCCCGGTGGTGGGCACCGGCGTCGGATCGATCTCCACCGGCACCCCCTTCGTGAACCCGGGCCTCTTCCAGCCCTTCGACCCGAGGTCACTCCTGGGGATCGAGCCCGAGGTCGTCCTCACCCACCTGGCCAGTGCCCGTGTGGTCACCGCGGTCGCGACCGGCCTCGGTCACCACCTGGACGCCGGACAGGCGCGGGCCGCGATGGCCTGGGTCAAGACCCGCGCCTACCGAACCGGCCGCGCCACCGTCGACGAACATGCCTTCGCCGGCTACCTGGACGGCCTCGCAGCGGCCTCTCCACCGGCGACCGCCGAGCCCGTCACTGCCGTGCCCATGACCACCGTGCCCGTGACCACGATCACTCAGCCCCGCAGCGAGGTCCGCCCGTGAGCCACACCGCGGGCACCTCGGACGTGGCCACCGTACGTCTGGCCCTCGCCCGGGGCTCGGCCGTCGTGCTGCCCAACCCGGCCCCGTTGACCTGTGTGGTGGCCGCCACCGAACCCGCCGCGGTGAACGCCGCGAAGCAGCGCCCGCCGGGTCAGGCCGTTGCTCTGTGGGCCCACCACCCTGTCACCCTCGACCGCCTCGTCGGGCTGCTCGCACTGGACCCGGCCGACCTGCGGCTGGCCCGCCGGCTGCTGGCCGAGGAACTCCTCACCCTGCTGGTACCGGTGCGGGACGAGGCCGCGGCTCCGGGCTGGCTCGGGCCGGCCACGCGTGACGGCTGGACCCTGCTGTTCGGCGCCCGCCACCCCGGACTCGGCCCGTTGCTGGACCCGTTCCCCCTGCTCTACGTCAGCAGTGCGAACCGCACCGGCCAACTGCCCTGCCCCACTCCCGCGGACGCCGCAGCGGTCTTCGCGCCCGCCGTCCCGGTGCTTGCCGAACCGGTTCTTCCCGAGCCGGTGCCCGTCGAGCCGGTGCCCGCCGTCCCGGTGCCCGTCGAGCCGGTGCAGCGGCGGGCCACCACCACCGTGCGCCTGCACCCCGACGGACGGCTGGACCTGCACCGCCACGGCGCCCAGGACCTGGGCCGCCCGGGCGGCACCGCCGACTACCTGGCCCGGCTGCGCCGCACCTACGGCACCTGACCGGACCAGGCAGTGGCCCAGCGCGTCGGCGGCCAGTGAATCGGCCGCCTCCCGGGAGGGCCGGTCAGGCGGCGTACACCCGGAACTCGGAGACCTGCCCGGCCGCCCAGCCGGTGTTGGCGGTGAAGACGAGCCGGACGTACCGGGTGGTCGCGGTGGCGGGCAGGGTCAGCGTGGCGGCGTTCCCGGTGGCGGGGTCGAACGTGTAACCCGCGGCGCCCAGCAGCTGCCCGAAGGAGCTGCCGTCGGTGCTGCCCTGGACGGCGACGGTCTGCGTCCGGGTGGCCCAGGCGGTGGCCGGCGGCAGTGTGAGGACGATCCGGCGGACCGCCGTGGCGGATCCGAGGTCGACCTGGAGCCACTGCGGGAAGGCGTTGTTGGCGCTCTCCCAGTAGCTGTTCGGGTCGCCGTCCACGGCGTTGCCCGAGCCGTACACCTGGGTGTGGCTGCTCTCCGAGGTCGGCCGGTTCAGGGCGAGGTTGACGGTGGGTGAGCTGCCGGCCGTCGTGGTGGCGGTGACCTGGTTGGACTGCGGGGAGACGCCTCCGGCCGCGTCGAGCGCCTGCACGTCGAAGGTGTAGGCCGTCGACGCGGTCAGCCCGGTCACGGTGAACGCGGTGGCGTTCCCGGCGGCGGTCCCGACCGGGGTCGCGGTGGTGCCGGTGATCCGGCGGATCCGGTAGCCCGTCACGCCGACGTTGTCGGTGGACGCCGTCCAGGCCAGCGCCACGGTGGTGTCGGTCACGGCGGTGACGCGCAGACCGCCGGGGGCGGTCGGCGGCACGGTGTCGCCCCCGCCGCCGACGACCGGCTGGGTCGGCCGGACGGCGGTGAGGGCGAGCTGGCCCTTCAGCATCCGACCGCCGTCGCCGGTCAGCCGCAGGTAGTAGTCGGAGGAGCAGGCGGTGCCGTCCTCGTCGAGGGCGAGGTAGCCCGAACCGGCGGGTACCCAGGCCTGGGACTCGGCGGTCTTGGCGATCTGGTTGCCCTCGTTGTACTCGTCGAACATCGAGATGTAGACGCTCGGCACCCCGGCCCGGCCCATGTTCCAGAACTGCCGCCACATGAAGTCGCCGTGGGCGCGCTGCCGGTTGGAGACCCCGCCGGGCAGCACGCACGGCTGGTAGTCGATGCCGCGCGCGGTGCACTCGGCGAGGTCGGGCACGGTCGCGACGTTGTAGAAGTTGTCGGCGTCCGAGACGTTGCCGATCCGGCCGACCATCCAGGGCGAGAGCATGTCGAAGGCGTGGTAGACGTCGCCGAAGCCGGGCCGGGAGTCCCGGTCGCCCGTCCGCCACCAGGTCGGCACCCCGCCGATCACGTAGCAGCCCTGCGCCTTGAACCAGTTCAGGACCTCCAGGCAGACGTCCGGCGTGAACGGCCGCTGGTTGTCGTTGAAGCCGAAGCCCCAGATGCAGACCACCGGCTTGCCGTTCTGCCGTGCGTAGGCGGACGAGGCGGTGTGCGCCCGCATCTTGTTCGTCCAGTCGGTCTTGATGTCCGCCTGCATGGTCGCCCAGTCGGAGACGTCGTACATCACGTAGAACTTGACGCCCTGGGACTCGGCCGCGCTGCGCACCTTGCCCGCCATCGCGTCTCGGGTCGGCCCCTCGCCGCCGGTGGGGTTGAAGCGCTGGAGGGCCGCGGTGTCGATGCCGTACTGCTTCATCCAGCGGAAGTGCACGTCGACGGTCGACTGGTCGTAGGAGGAGAACAGCGAGGCCGGCTGCCCGTTGCCGAGGCTTGCGTAGGCGGTGCGGTAGGTCGTCGGGTAGTCGCGGACGTCGGGCCAGGCCACGATGGCGTTGTTGGAGGCGGACGGCGTCTGGCCCCAGTTCTGGGCCCAGTGCCACCACCCGTTGATCGGGGCGCCGTCCCCGGCGCAGGCGAACCAGCCCTGGTAGCCCACCGTCACCTTGCCGACCACATCGCCGGGCGCGCTCGCCGCGGCTGCGGGCCCGGCGAGCGCGACCTCCCCGAGCCCCATCGCTCCGGCAACCCCCGCCACGGCTGCGGCCTGCAGAAACGCCCGACGTGTGACACCCATCTGGATCTCCTTCGATTGGTCGTCAACTCCGCTGACGGAATGGATGGTTGAGCGGCAGTGCCGGCCGGCGCGGAGTCCAGTGCTGGGGGATCGTAACGAGATCGACATGAAGGCGCAATGGAACGCGCATGTTGTGCAAAAAAGAGTCGCATGGATGCAATAACTCGCCCTTGTGACCCGGTGGGCCGCCCGCCCTCGGGCTGCAGTGTCGGGCGACCCGATCAGATGTCAAAGTTTTGCAAACTTCGATCGAAATATTGTGGCCATCTGTTGGAAATGGTTAAGTGATGCCGCCACAAGCGGCTTGCCCCGGGTGGGTGCACCGCTGCCTGCGGGGTACGGCGGTGTGTCCGGGCGCAGCTTCCGCGTGGCCGGCACCGATGGGCCGCGTCGCCTCTGTGGGGGGCGGCGCGGCCGCCCCCCACCCAGATCAGCCGAGCCGTAGGAGCCTTGCGTGTTCCACCGTCCGACCCGTGTCATACGCCGCTGGGCGGCGGGTCTCACCTCCGCCGCCCTGCTGGCCGCCGCGCCACTGGTGGCCCTGCCGGCCACCGTGGCCGCCGCCGCCACCCCGGCCGGGGCCGCCGTCCCGTTCACCCAGTACCTGGCTGCGGACGCGGCCACCAACGGCACCGTCCTCGCCCCCAACTACACCTACGGCACGCTTGCTTCGGAGGCGACCGGCCGTCAGGCCGTGCAGCTGGTCGGGCAGGGCAAGTACGTCTCGTTCACGCTGACGGCGCCGGCCAACGCGGTGAACTTCCACTACTCGATCCCGGACTCGCCGGACGGCAAGGGGCTCGACGCGCCGCTGAGCGTGTACGTCAACGGGACGAAGTCCCAGGACCTCCGGCTGACGTCCAGGAACAGCTGGCTGTACGGCGCGTACACCTTCACCAACAACCCCGCCGACGTCGGCAACCCGCAGAGCGCGGTGCCGCACGACTTCTACGACGACGCCCGGATCATGTTCCCGTCGGTGCTGCCGGCCGGCACCGTGGTGAAGCTCCAGGTCGACGCGAACGACAACGCGCCCTGGTACGCCATCAACACGGCCGAGTTCGAGAACGTCCCCGCGCCGCTGCCCAAGCCCGCCGGGTACCTCGACGTCACCCAGGCGCCCTACGGCATCGACTCCTCCGGCGTCGCCGACGCGACCACCAAGCTGCAGCAGGCGATCAACGACGCCTCCGCCGCCGGCACCGGCGTCTACCTGCCCCAGGGCCTCTACAACATCACCGCGCCGATCGGCCTCAACCGGGTGGGCGTCGCGGGCGCCGGGCAGTGGTACACCAAGCTGACCGGCCACAACGTGGAGTTCCAGGGGAACGTCGGCCAGACCACCAACGTCACCGTGCGCGACCTCGCGATCTTCGGGAACGTCAACGTCCGCGACGACAGCGACGGTTCGGTCAACGGTTTCAACGGCGGCTTCAACAACACCGTGATCTCCGACGTCTGGATGCAGAACGTCAAGGTCGGGGCCTGGATCGTCGGCCCCACCACGAACCTGACCATCCAGAACGTCCGGATCCTCGACACCCTCGCCGACGGCATCAACTTCGACGGCGGCATCTCCAACTCCGCCGTCCGCAACAGCTTCCTGCGCAACACCCAGGACGACGGCCTGGCCATGTGGTCGTCGACCAACAACAGCGGCAACACCTTCGACCACAACACGGTCAGCTCACCCGGACTCGCCAACAACATCGCGCTGTACGGCGGTTCGGACAACAGCGTGACCAACAACCTGGTGCAGGACACGGTCACCCGCGGCGGCGGCATCCACGTCGGCAACCGCTTCGGCTCCGTCCCGGTCGCCGGGACGACCACGATCAGCGGCAACAAGCTGGTCCGCACCGGCCAGTTCGACCCCGGCTGGGACTACGGCGTCGGCGCCATGTGGTTCTTCGCGCTGGACGCGCCGATGACCGGCACGATCAACATCTCCGGCAACGAGATCCTCGCCAGCCCGTACGAGGCCTACCAGTTCCAGGGCACGCTGGAGGGCGGCAAGCCGATCAGCAACGTGCACATCAGCAACGAGACCGTCAACGGTGTCGGCACCTACGTCTTCCAGAACCAGACCTCGGGCTCCGCCAGCGTCTCCGGCGTGAGCGCCAGCAACGTCGGCGTCGGCGGTGTCGAGGACTGCGGCTCCGGCTTCGCGCTCGCGCTGGGCACCGGCAACACCGGCTGGTCGTCCACCGCCGTCTGCGGGTTCCCCGGCACGGCGCCGGTCACCGCCTTCCCCAGTACCGTGACCTTCCAGAACGCCGCGGTCGGCTCCGCCACCCCGGTCCAGAAGGTGACCGTCTACAACACCGGCCGCTCGGCGGCCACCCTCGGCGGCATCTCCGCCACCGGCGGGTTCACCGTCACCCCGGACCCGGCCAAGCCCTGCGGGACGAGCCTGAACGGTGCCAACCCCACTGACCCCGGCATGTGGTGCCAGGTCGACGTCTCCTACACGGCTCCCGCCTCCGGCATCACCACCGGCACGCTGACCATCCCCAACGGGCAGTCCGGCGGGCCGGTCACCGTGCAACTGGTCGGCACCGACGGCGGCACCGTCGTCCGCACCCCCGTCTCGGCGAGCCCCGGCTCGCTCGCGTTCGGCAACGTCGCCGTCGGCAGCACCACCGCCGCCAGGACGGTCACGGTCAGCAACCCCGGGCCCGGCGCCGCCTCGCTGACCTCGATCACCGTCAGCGGCCCGTACGCCCAGACCAGCACCTGCGGCGCCACCCTGGCCTCCGGCGCCTCCTGCACGGTCGCCGTCACCTTCACCCCGACCACGGGCGGCGCCGCGAGCGGCACCCTGGCCATCGCCAACTCGACCACCGCCACCCCCGTGGGCACCACGCTGTCCGGGACGGGCGTGTCCGCCACCACCAACCTGGCGGCCGGCGCGACCATCACCGCGAGCAGCGCCAACGGCGGCTTTCCGGCCTCCAACACCAACGACGGCAACACCGCCAGCTACTGGGAGAGCGCCGGCAACGCCTTCCCGCAGTGGCTCCAGGCCGATCTCGGCTCCGCCCAGCAGGTCGGCTCACTGACCCTGGACCTGCCGCCCGCCACCGCCTGGGAGACCCGCACGGAGACGTTCTCGGTGCTCGGCTCCACGGACGGCAGCACCTGGACGACGCTGAAGGCCTCGGCCGGCTACGTCTTCAACCCGGCCACCGGGAACACCGTCACCGTCGCCCTGCCGACCAGCACCGTGCGCTACCTGCGGGTCAACGTCACCGGCAACACCAGCTGGCCCGCCGCCCAGTTCTCCGAACTGCTGGTCTACTCCGGCGGCGGCACCACCGGGGGCGGCGGAACGACCGCGCCCGTCCTGGCGGCCGCTCCCGCGAGCCTGTCCTTCGCCGGCCAGAACGTCGGCACCAGCAGTGCGGCGAAGACCACCACCGTCACCAACACCGGCACCGCGACGGCCACGCTGGGCGCCGTGACCGCCACCGGCGACTTCACCGCCACCAGCACCTGCGGCGCCACCCTGGCGGCGGGCGCCTCCTGCACCGTCGGCGTCACCTTCCGGCCGACGGCCGCGGGCTCCCGCACCGGCGGCGTGAGCATCGCCTCGAACGACGCGGCGAGCCCGCTCACCGTCGCGCTGAGCGGGACGGGCAACGCGGTGGGCGGCGGCAACCTGGCGCTCGGCGCGGCCATGACGGCGAGCAGTTCCACCCAGAACTACGGCCCCGGCAACACCAACGACGGCAACGCGAGCAGCTACTGGGAGAGCAACAACAACGCCTTCCCGCAGTGGCTGCAGGCCGATCTCGGCAGTGCGAAGAGCGTCACCACGCTCACCCTCGCCCTGCCCCCGGCCGCCGACTGGGCCACCCGCACGGAGACGCTCTCGGTGCTCGGCTCGACCGACGGCAGCACCTGGACGACGCTGAAGGCCTCGGCCGGCTACGTCTTCAACCCCGCCACCGGAAACACCGTCACCATCGCGGTGCCGACGAGCTCCGTCCGCTACCTGCGGCTGAGCTTCACCGGCAACACGGGCTGGCCCGCCGGGCAGCTCTCGGAGTTCCAGATCTACTCCTGACCCGCTCCGCCCCGGCACTGGCGGCCGGCCGTCCACCCCTCGCGGGCGGGCGGCCGGCCGTTGCCGTCCTCAGGGTGTCTCAGGGCGCAGCCGCGACGCGGAACCCGATGTTGCCCGTCGAACTGTCGGGGGTGTTCGAGCTGCGGGCGGCGACCCGGTAGCGGTTGCAGTACGAGTCGTGGCAGAGGTGCGATCCGCCGCGCATCACCCGGGCGGCGTCCTCGGGAGGGCCGGCCGGGTCGGTGCGGGGGCCGGCCCGGTGGTGGTCGGGGCTGAACCAGTCGGAGCACCACTCCCAGACGTTCCCGACCGTGTTGTACAGACCGAAGCCGTTCGGCCGGTACGCGCGGGCCGGCGCCGTGCCGCGGTGCCGGCCGGTGTGCGCGGTGGGGAAGACGCCCTGCCAGATGTTGAGCATCTCGCGCCCGCCCGGGGCGAGTTCGTCGCCCCACGGGTAGCGGCGCCCGGCCAGGCCGCCGCGGGCCGCGTACTCCCATTCGGCCTCGGTGGGCAGCCGGGTACCGGACCACGCGCAGTACGCCTGCGCGTCGTTCCACGACACGTGCACGACCGGGTGCTGCTGCCGGGTGGCGAAGCCGGAGCCGGGGCCCTCGGGGCGGCGCCAGTCGGCGCCGGCGACCGCGTGCCACCACGGGGTGCCCGGCACGGTCGGGGAGCCGGTGCGGAGCCCGGCCGGCAGGAAGCCGCCGAAGACGTAGCTGAAGCCGTACCGTTCGGCGTCCGTGACGTACCCGGTCTCCTTGGCGAAGGAGGCGAACTCGGCGTTGGTCACGGTGGCCGCCGCGATCCGGAAGGCGCCGACCCCGACCTCGCGGACCGGCCCCTCGCCGTCGGCGGCGAAGCCGTCGCGGTCGTCGGTGCCCATCAGGAACCGCCCGCCGGGCAGCTCCAGCAGGTGCCGGCCGGCCCGCCGCGCGGCGGCGCTGACCGGGGTGGTGCCGAGCAGCAGGAGGCCTTGCGGCTCGGAGCTGTGGCGGCCGGGTGTGCAGCAGTCGGGCATCGGAGTCCCCTGGTCGGAGAGTGGTGGCATGGGCGGGGTCGGGGCCCCGGGGTACGGCCGGGGCCCCGACGGTGAGCCCGGGTCAGGCGGCGCGGTCGGCCGCGAGCGTGGCCGCCAGGGCGGGGATGCCGAGCGCCTGCTCGTCCTGGGCGGTGGCCTGGTAGAGCTTGTTGGTGAGCTGGTGCGGGTCGTTCGCCAGGTCGTAGTACTCGCGGAACAGCAGCGAGCCGGTCCCCACGGGCTTGCCCGCGGCGTCGGTGTGGATCTGGTAGTACTCCGTGTACTGCTCGCTCGTGCTGACGTAGGAGGACCAGGTGTGCGGCCCCCCGGCGGCGGTTCCGTGCTTCCACCACTCGATCAGCAGGTGGTCACGGCTGTGGTTGCCGAGCAGCGAGTGGCCGTCCTGCGGGGTGGTCGGCGTGATGCCGGCGGCGTCCAGGATGGTCGGCGCGATGTCGATGTTGGCGACGATCCGGTTGTCGGTGGTGCCGGCGCCGAGGCCGCCGGCCGGCCAGGAGAGGTAGAACGGCACCTCGATGGACGGCCGGTAGGGGACGGACTTCTTCAGCCAGCCGTGGTCGGCCCAGGTGTAGCCGTTGTCCCCGAGGTAGACCACCAGGGTGTTGTCCAACTGGCCGAGTGAGACCAGCTTGTCGTGGAACTCCTGCACCGCGTCGTCGACCGACAGCAGGGTCCGCAGCTGGCGCCGGCGCAGGGCCTGCGCGTCGGCGAGCGTCGCGGTGGCGTTCTGGATGTACTGCGGTTTGTCGCTCCGGTCGGCCTCGGGGACGGACGGCCGCCCGTTCCACGCCGGGACGGCGGTGTTGGCGTACTTGGCGTCCGGCGTGTTGGGCTCGTGCGAGGCCTTCGGGGCGACGAACGCGAACCACGGCCGGTGGTCGGTGGCGGCCTTGTCGAGGAAGGCCAGCGTGCGGTCCTTGATGACGGTCGTGCTGTAGCCGGGGATGGTGTGGACCGTCCCGTTGTCGTTGTAGGCACCGTCGTTGTAGACCACCGGGTCCTCCAGCAGCCACTCCTCGAAGTGCGGCGGGTTGTCCGCGGCGTGCCAGGCGTTGAGGTACTTGCCGAACAGGCCGGTGCGGTAGCCCGCCTGTTGGAGGTAGCGCTGCACGGTGGTGTTCTGGTCCAGGTTGTACGGGCTGGAGTTGTCCAGCACGCCGTGGTTGTGCGCCTGGCGCCCGGAGAAGATCGAGGAGCGCGACGGGGCGCAGAGCGGCGTCGCGACGTGCCCGTTGCTGAACCGCACGCCGTGGCCGGTGAGCCAGTCGACGGTCTTGGGGGTGGCCCACTCGGTCTGCTTGGGCTGGTCGTCGGTGAGGATCACCAGGATGTTGGGCCGGGCGGCGGTACCGGCCGCGGCGGCGGGGGTGGCGCCGGCGAGTGCGGTGAGGGTCGGGACGGCGGTCGAGGCGGCGACCGCCGCGGCGCCGGCCAGGAATCCCCGGCGGCCGACCTGGGGCTGATCGTTGCGGCTCATCGTGTACTGCCTTTCGTGGCTGCGGGCACGGACTTCGAGCGGGGCGGGATCACACCGGGCCGGCCGTACACAGCGCGCTCTGCAGTCGCCCGAGATCGACGTGCAGGCGCGCGAAGAGCGTCACTTCAGCTGCCATGGCAGCGAAGCTAGGGGTCTTGGCAGGTACGCACAATGTTCCGGTGGTACTCCACACGCGGAATTCACGGTGCCGTTGCGGTAGGTCACGAACGCCCCGCCGTCCGATGGCGCCCTTCGCCTGGAAGGACGTGCAACCGGGGGCGGCGCACCCCGCGTCCTCCCAGGTGAGGGGGTGCGACAGGTCGAGGAGGCCCGCCATGCGACGACAACGCTGGATGATGCTCCCGATGGTGATGCTGGCCGGGGCCGGATTGGCGGTGGCGCCGTCGGCGCCCTCCGCCGCCGTCGCCGCGCCGGCCGCCGTCACGTGCCCGACGGGCTGGGGAAGCCTGCCGGAGGACGGCGCCGCCGGTGCGGCCCGGCCGCTGACCGGCGTCAGGACGGGCGCCCATCCCTGCTTCGACCGGCTGGTGCTCGACGTGCCCGGCACGTCCGCGGCGCATCCGGTCGGCTACCACGTCCGGTACGTCGACAGGCTCGTCCAGGACGGCTCCGGGAAGACGCTGGCGGTGCGGGGCGGGGCGGTCATCGAGGTGATCGCGACGGCGCCCGCGTACGACCCGGCCACGGGCGCGCAGACCTACCCCGGCCGGGCGGGCAGCCCGCTGCCCGGGGTGGACCTCAACGGGTACCGCACGTTCGTCGACGCCCGGTTCGCCTCCAGTTTCGAGGGCCAGAGCCAGATCGGCCTCGGCGTGCGCGCCCGACTGCCGTTCCGGGTCTTCCAGCTCGACGACCGCCTGGTGATCGACGTCGCCCACAGCTGGAGCGGGACCCGCTGAGCCGCCCGGGCCGGCCTCCGGACGACTCCGTTCGGTGCCTCCGGTCACCCGGTCGGGTGACTGCGGTGGCAGTGGACGACCCGAATGGCTGGCATGGAAGGAGACAGTCGGCCCTGAGCGAGGGAGGACCTGTGTACCGCATGCGATCTGAACGCGAGCCGGAAGCGCCGGGCGAGGGCCAGGTGTGGCACGCCCTGGTACCCGGCGGGGCTGACAGCGCCGCCCTGTGCGGCCGGACCCTGACGCAGGAGGCCGGGGGTGCACCGCCGACACCGGGCGGGCGCCCGGAGGCCGAGCAGCTGTGTGCCGCCTGCATGGCACTGGTCGAACGGGCGATGGCCGTCCGTCAGGCCGCCGGGGTCCACGCCGAGACCGGACTGGCCACTGAACCGGCCTGACCGGCCCGACCGGCCCGACCAACAGGACCGGTCTGACCGCAGAAACCAGGCCGCGCGGCTCCGGCGCCGAGTCCGGCGCCGCGCGGCCCCGATGAGAGGTCGAGATCAGGATGTACCTGACGAAAACCGACGAGATCCGCCCCGACGCGGAGCAGCGAGCGTCCGCCGTGGACGTGCTCCCCGGGGAGAACGGGCTGTGCCGTGAGGACGGCCCGGCGGCCGAGGGCGTCCCGGGCGGTGAAGCCGGCACCGCCCTGGAACCCGCCTACGAGAGCGTCATCCTGCTCTCCGTGAACTGAACCGACCGCGCACCGACCGCGCACCGACCTCGGCCCGCCGGCGTCAGGCATCCGGAACACGTCCGGATTCCCGGCGCAGCAGGCCGAGTTCGGCGCTTTCAGGGGGCGGTCCGGCAGTGGGCCCCGATAGTGGGCCCCGGCGGGTACGTTGTCGGTCCGCTCCTCGCGGGTGAGGTTCCCCGCGTCACCGAGGTACGTGTTGACCAGGGCCGGGATCCCGAGGATCCCGGCCCTCGGCCTGTCCCGGTGCCTGCCCTCCAGGTCCGACCGGTCCCGCCGGGGGTGAGGCCCGGGGCCGGCGCCGTCTCCGTGGTGGCCGTCCGGAGCGTGGCTCGATTTACGTCAGAACGGTTGACCGTATTGATGAGTTCATGGCATTTTCGTGCGCCCCGGGCGTGCGCAACCGGTCGCGCGTCCGGCGATCCCCCACAAGGAGACCCATGTTCAAGGGACTTGCCGGCGGACTCGGCACGGCCGCGATCGTCGTGGGCGCGCTGATCCCGGCCGCGACCCCGGCACACGCAGTCCAGGCCGGCGACCTGACGGCCACCATCGCGCTGAGCAACTGCTCGGCCTCGCTCGTTCGCTACCCGTCCTCGGTCGACACCGACCGGGCCCTGATGCTCACCAACGGGCACTGCCTGCCGACCATGCCGGCCGCCGGACAGGTGATCCAGAACACCACCGCCAGCCGCAGCGGCACGCTGCTCAGCTCCTCCGGATCCTCCCTGGGCACCGTTCAGGCCGACAAGGTGCTCTACGCGACCATGACGGGCACCGACGTCGCGCTCTACCAGCTGACGGACACCTTCGCCTCCATCGGCACCAAGTTCGGCGCCACGGCCCTGACGATCAGTGACACCCACCCGGTCGACGGCTCGTCGATGTTCATACCCTCCTCGTACTGGAAGCAGGTGTGGAACTGCTCCGTCAACGGCTTCGTGGACACCCTGCGCGAGGACCAGTGGACGTGGCACGACTCGATCCGCTACAGCTCCGGCTGCAACACCACCCACGGCACCTCGGGCTCCCCGATCGTCGACGCCGCCAGCAAGAAGGTCGTCGGCATCAACAACACCGGCAACGACGACGGCGCGGTGTGCACGCTCAACAACCCGTGCGAGGTGGCCGCCGACGGCACCACCACCGTCACCAAGGGCCAGAGCTATGGTGAGGAGACGTACTGGTTCACCACCTGCCTCGGCACCGGCCGCGCCATCGACCTCACCGTCAGCGGCTGCCTGCTCACCAAGCCCGCCGGCAGCGGCACCGTCACGGTCACCAACCCGGGCAGCCAGAGCACCGCGCTGAACGGCACGGTGAACCTGCAGATCGCGGCGAGCGGCGGTACGGCCCCGCTGACCTTCACCGCCACCGGCCTGCCGGCCGGACTCGCCATCAGCAGCGCGGGCAGGATCACCGGCACCGTGACGGCGGCCGGCACCTCCACCGTCACCGTCACCGCGAAGGACGCCGCCAACAGGACCGGCTCGACCTCCTTCGGCTGGACGGTCCCCGCCGCCGGCGGCACCTGCACCCCGGCCCAACTGCTCGGCAACGCGGGCTTCGAGACCGGCACCGCCGCCCCCTGGACCACCAGCAGCGGCGTCGTCGACAACAGCGCCTCCGAGGCCGCCCACTCCGGCAGCTGGAAGGCCTGGCTGAACGGCTACGGCTCCACCCACACCGACAGCGCCGCGCAGACGGTCACCGTCCCCGCCGGCTGCCGGGCCACCCTGAGCTACTGGCTGCACATCGACACCGCCGAGACCGGAACGACGGCCTACGACAAGCTGACCGTCACCGCCAACGGCACGACGGTCGCCTCGTACTCCAACGCCGACGCGGCCACCGGCTACGCCCAGAAGACGGTCGACCTCTCCGGCTACGCGGGCAAGTCCGTCACCCTGAAGTTCAACGGCGTGGAGGACGCCTCGCTCCAGACCAGCTTCGTGATCGACGACATCGCGATCCAGACCGGCTGATCCTGCTCCGACCGTGGCGGGGCCCGGCGGTGTGCGCCGCCGGGCCCCGCGCACTGCTCCGCCGGACGCGGGCGATGCGTAGGAGAACTCGTCGATGTGTGCCCTTGCGCCATCGCTGACCGCACGTCAGTCTCGTTGTGGTGGACGGGCATCGGGGCCCGCCGGCCACTTTCGCCGCACCCTCCGTCGGCCGGTCGGGCCGACGGCCGCGGCGCCGTCCGGCGGGGGGCCGTGGTGACATCCGGCAGGCGTACTCTCCAGCTTCGTCGCGGCCTCGCGACCGCCGCCGCGGCCGCCTTGGCGGCGGTGCTGACCCTCGGGGCCGGCGCCCCTGCCGCCGCTGGTCCGCCCGAGGGCGTGATCCGCAACGCGGGCGCGCCGGGGACGGTGGCCGGGAGCTACCTCGTGCTCCTCGACCCGGCGGCGGCGACGCTCGGTGCGGGCCGGAAGGCGGCGCTGGCCGAGCGGTTCGGCGGCAAGCTCCGGCGGACGTACGAGGCGGCGCTGAACGGCTTCTCGGCCGAACTGTCCGAGCGGCAGGCCAGGAGGCTGGCGGCCGACCCCGCGGTGGCCGCGGTGGTGCAGAACCGCCGGGTCTCGCTCGACAGTACGCAGGCGCAGCCGCCGTCCTGGGGCCTGGACCGGATCGACCAGCGCAGGCTCCGGCTGGACGAGTCCTACACCTACCCGGACACGGCGGGCCAGGGCGTCACCGCGTACGTCGTCGACACGGGCGTCCGGATCAGCCATCAGGAGTTCGGCGGCCGGGCCTCGTACGGCTTCGACGCCGTCGACAACGACTCCGTCGCGGACGACGAGCACGGGCACGGCACCCACGTGGCCGCGACGATCGCGGGAAGCACCTTCGGGGTCGCGAAGCAGACGAGGATCGTGGCGGTGCGGGTGCTCGACTGGGCGGGCGAGGGCACCACGGAGCAGGTGGTGGCCGGCATCGACTGGGTGACCAGGAACGCCGTGAAGCCGGCCGTGGTCAACATGAGCCTGGGCGGCGACCCGGACGAGGTGCTGGACGCCGCCGTCCGCAACTCGATCGCCTCCGGCCTCACCTACGCCGTCGCGGCGGGCAACCAGGCCGTGGACGCCTCCCAGCACTCGCCGGCCCGGGTCTCCACGGCGCTGACGGTCGGGGCGGTCGACGACACCGACGCACGGGCCTCCTACTCCAACCACGGCGCCCTGGTGGACCTGTTCGCGCCCGGCACGGGCATCACCTCCGCCGGGTACATCTTCGACGACGACGTGCAGACGCTCTCCGGTACGTCCATGGCCACTCCGCACGTCAGCGGCGCGGCGGCGCTCTACCTCTCCGGCCACCGCACCGCCACCCCCGCCCAGGTCGCCGCCGCCCTGATCGCCGCCGCCACCACCGGCTCGCTCCGCGACCAGGGTCCCGGGTCACCGGACCGGCTGCTCTACATCGGCAGCACGCCGATGCGCACACCCGGTCCGCGCTTCGAGAACGCGACCGACTTCCAGCTGCCCGACCTGGTGACCGTCAACTCGCCGGTCACCGTGAGCGGCGTGCCCGGCCGGGCGCCCGCGACCCTGGACGTCGAGGTCGACATCGTGCACCCCTCGACGGGGGACCTCCAGATCGACCTGATCGCCCCCGACGGCACCGCCTACCCCGTCAAGGACGTCTCCGAGGGCTGGGGTTCCGTGGACCTGCACGGGGTCTTCGGCGTGGACGCCTCCTCCGAGACGGCGAACGGTGTCTGGCGGCTGCGGGTGACCGACCAGTGGGCCGGCTACCGGGGATACATCGACCGGTGGGCGCTGCGGTTCTGAGCCGCCCGGCTCAGCGGCCGGCGAACACCCCCGGCGGGAAGGCTCCGTTGGCCAGCGCCGTGCCCGTCAGCCGTCCGCCGATCAGGGTCAGCCGCTGCACGCCCTCCTCGCCCAGCAGACGGTAGGGCGCCTCGGCGAGGCGGTCGGTGACGTCCTCCACCTCGCGCCGCAGCTCCTCGCCCTGCGGGGTGAGCGCCCCGTCGGCCGCCAGCAGGCCGCGCTCCGCCAGCCGCTCGGACGCCTCGTCCCACTGCGGGTCCGTCCAGCCCCGGCTGGCGCGGGCGAAGGCGGTGGTGAAGCCACGGCCGGTGGCGGTGTGGGTGATCAGCGCCTCCGGCCCGTCCAGCCCGGCGGCGGTGAGGGCGGCGAGGTGCCCGTCGCCGCGGTGCTCGCGCAGCAGGGTGACGGCGTGCCAGAGCGCGAGGTGGGGCTGTTCCGGCACGGGGAGGCCGGCGTGGGCGGCGTACAGCGGGCGGCCTGCGGCGGTACAGCCCTCGACGGCCAGCAGGGCCAGGCCGGCCGCTTCGGCGACCTCCGGGTCGGCGGCGATCTCGCCGCCCAGCACGCGGCGCAGTGCGCCGTCGACGGCCCGCAGCCGGGCGTCGAGGACGTCGGCGGGGGATGCCAGCTCCCAGGCCCGGGGGAGGTGACGGGCGACCAAATCCGGGCTGAAGTTGTAGAACGTGGCGGTGACCGTGCCCGCCCCGACGGCGCCCATGGCCGCCGCCCGCCCGGCGAAGTAGCTCATCCGGCCCGTCTCCAGGCCGATGGCGGTGAACTCCCGTTCGGCCTCCGGCGCGAAGTAGATCAGCGAGTGGAGCGGGTTCAGTGCGCCATGGCACTTCCTACTGGTGAGTAGCGTCATTCCGCCACTCTAGCCATACCGGTGCCCGACGCCTCGGGCCTGCGCCGCACTGCCGGGCCGCAGCCCCCGGCCGGTGGGTTTGCCAACGGGTTCCCGGGCAAGGCGGCAGGGGCCGTGGTAGCGCGCGGGCCGCTCCCGGCGGGCGGGCAGCACCCGCTGTCCGCCCGCCTGGTGGCGCCGGCCGCGCCGCGCCTCCGACCACCCTGGAAGGCAGGAACCCATGAACGCCGAAGAGAACCGGCTGAGCAGCACCGGCCCGACCACGGACCGGTCCGGCGGACCAGCCGGCTGCCCCGAGTCGCACCTCGCGGTCGGCACTCCCGTCCCGGACGACCCGGAGCTGCTGTTCGGCGACGCGAAGGCGGCCAGGGCCGCGCTCGACGCCTCCGTTCCGGACGCCGGTGGCCCGGCGGCCCGGGCCGGGCAGGCCGTCGGCCGCGCGGGCGCCGCCGCCGTGTCGAAGCTCGGGCACACGGCCGGGCGGACGGCCCGCCGGCTGCGGGCCGCTCGGGCGGACCGTGCGGTGAGCGGTGCGCAAGGCCGTTGGCAGTACGACGAGATCACGTCCGGAGTCCGGGTCCCGCACCTGCTGGCCGCGGGCCTCGCGGCGGGCGGGGTCGTCGTCGTGGTCGTCCGGCGGCGGCGACGCGGCTGACGCCGCCGGGACGGCCGCCGGCCCGGGCCGCGGCGGTACCCGTGAATGGACCGGCCGGCCCGGGGCAGTCGAGGGAACGTGGCGCACGTCGCCAGGGGAGCGGCCCCGGCAGTGCCACGGACAGTGAGGAGACACCATGAGCGGCATCGAGATCTGGGAGTTCCGCAGCACGTCCGGCCACATCTCCGGCGCCGACCTGGTCGGTTTTCAGGTCGAGGCGACCGACGGGCACATCGGGAAGGTCGACCGGCTGTCCGAGGAGGCCGGCTCGTCCCACCTGGTGGTGGACACCGGCCCGTGGATCTTCGGCAAGCACGTCCTGCTCCCGGCCGGCACCGTCCTGCGGGTCGAGCAGGAGGAGAAGAAGGTCTACGTCGACCGGACCAAGGAAGAGATCAAGGACAGCCCGGAGTTCGACAAGGACAAGCACGACGCGGACACCGGCTACCAGGAGAGGTACGCGGGCTACTACGGCCCGTTCTACGGCGGCCCGGCCATCTGACCGGAGGCCGCGCGACGCGACTGCGGGCCACCACCGTCGAGGTGGTGGCCCGCAGTCGCGTTCCGGTGGGCCGGGGTGAGGGGTGGTCAGCGGCCGAGGGCCTCGGCGAGCTGCTCCTTGTTCATGGTGGAGCGGCCCTTGATGTTGCGCTGCCGGGCTTCGTTGTACAGCTGGTCGCGGGTCGGCCCCTGGGGGCCCGCGTGCGAGTGGAGGCCGCCGCGGCGGCTGGAGGAGATGTCGTCCAGCGAGCTGCGACTGGCAGTCCTGGACTCTCCGTGCCGCGCCCGCTCCTTGTTCACGGTGCGGGCCGCGATCTCCTCCGCCGTGTCCTCGTCCCGGCCCCGCTCCTGGAGGCTCTCCTTGATGTGCTCGTACTGCCGTTCCCGCTTGGGACTGGAACCTCGGGGCATGGCCTGGTCTCCTCTCCGGGCGGTTTCGTGGTCTGTACTCGCGCGCCTACCCGCGACCTCCTCGACGAATCGACCGGAACCGCACAGTCCGGGCAGGCATGAGCCGGGCGAGGGCGGTAAGGCGCCTGGCGTGGCCGGGACCGGCACGGCCCCGCACCGGGGCCGGCCGACCGCGACGAGCGGACGGAGCCCGGCACCACCGAGCATGGAAAGGATGATCCCGATGGACTGGCGACACCATGCCGTCTGCCGTGACGAGGACCCCGAGCTGTTCTTCCCGGTGGGCGCGAGCGGTCCGGCCGTCCGCCAGACGGAGGAGGCGAAGAGCGTCTGCCGTCGCTGCCCGGTCGTCGCGCAGTGCCTGCAGTGGGCCGTGAAGAACGATCAGGAGACCGGTGTCTGGGGCGGTATGAGCGAGGACGAGCGCCGGGCCGCCAAGCGCCGCGCCGCCCGGCAGCGTGCGTCCGCGCGCTGACCACGCCGGCCGGCCGGGCCGGGGCGGGACGGGGCGGTTGCCGGGCGGGGCTAGTCCGCCGACACCGACAGGATCTCGTCCTCCGGTAGTTCGACGTACTCCTCGCCGTTCAGCTCGACCCGGGAGCCGGAGTACTTGCTGTACACGATCCGCTGGCCGACCTTGACGTCCACCGGGTGGGGCTTGCCGCCCTCCAGCGGTCGCCCGGGCCCCACCGCGACCACCTCGCCCCGGCGCGTCTCGGTGTCGGACGCCGACTCGTCGAGCGGCTTCACGATCAGGCCATCGTGCTTCGGGTGGAACTCGGACATGGGGTTCCTTTCGGCCGGGCGGCTGTGCGGTGCCGGTGGACAGCCCGCATCTCGATTCTCCCGGGCCGGGCCGTCCCCGCACGGCGGGGCCCGTTTCGATCGACCTCCTGGGCTACCGGCCCCGCTCCCGCCCGGCACCGCCCGTTCGCGGTCGCATCCGGCCGGGAGCGGTCACTCCGGGCCGGTCAGCCGCCCGAGCACCCCGCGCCTGGAGGGCTCGTGATCATGCACGGCCACCAGTTGCGCGACGCTGACCCGGACGTGCAGGGTGCCGGACGCCGACTCCAGGACGGCCAGCCAGACGTCGCCCGCCAGCCGGTGGACCAGCCGGCGGTAGGGCCGGCGGCTGCGCAGCAGGGACGGAACGTGCGAGCCGGCGAGTTCGGCGGCCAGCGCCCGCGCGTGCTCCTCGTCCCGGGCCGGATGCCGCCCCGCCAGCCCCCAGCGGTGGTTGTCCTCGCCCCAGGAGTTCTTGGACTCCTCCTCGACGAGCACGTGCCACGTGTTGTCCGACACCATGTCCCCACCCCCGGTCGACTGGTGCCAGGGTAGCCATCAGGTGCGGCCCGGGCGAGGGCCGGTCCCGTCGCGGTTCTCCTGACACCCTGACGTCACCCGGTGTGGCCCGGCCGTCCGCCGGCGCGTTACCGGTGGGTGGACTGCAGGGTGCGCAGAAGCTCGAACGCGGCTGCGTCCAGTGAGCGCTGGGTGTTGCTCAGAACCACGACGCCGACGTTCTTCTCGGGGTCGAAACCGGCGAAGGAGGAGAAGCCGCCCGTGCCGCCGTTGTGCCAGAGCTGCAGGTGGGCGCCCTGACGGGGGTGGAGCCGTTGGCTGAACCAGCCCAGGTGCACCCGGGCGAACGGGTTCCTCCGGTGCTCGGTGGAGCGGGTCAGCGCGATCGCCTCGGCGAGTTCGCCGGGTTCGCCGGTCAGCTGCGAGCGCAGGAAGGTCACCAGGTCGGCGGCGGTCGACCGCAGCGCGCCGGCCCCGGCGAGGTCGGCGAGGTGCCAGGGGGGCTTCGGGCGCCGGCCTGCGGAGTGCCCCTGGGTGAGCCGGCCGGGCCGCGTGACACCGGTGTCGGCCAGGCCGAGGGGCGAGCAGATCTCGCGGGTCACCAGCGTCTCGTAGTCGGTGCCTGCCCGGTTCGCGAGCGCGAGTCCGAGCAGACCGGCGCCGAGGTTGGAGTAGCGGAACCGCCGGCCGGGAACCGCGCCCAGCCGGGTGGCGGCCAGGCCCCGTAGCAGGACGTCGGTGGTGCAGGCGGCGTACGGATCCGGTGTGTTCGGCCGCAGCAGCGCGCGGAGCCCCATGCCCTTCGGCAGGCGGGGGAGTCCGGCGGTGTGGGTGGCGAGGTGGCGCAGGGTGATCTGCTCGCCGCCCCGCGACGGCACGCTCGCGGCCTCGGGCAGCAGTCGTGCGAGCGGTTCGTCCAGCTCTGCCGTGCCCGCGAGGACCAGACGGGCGAGGGCCAGCGAGGTGAAGACCTTGGTGACCGACCCGATCTCGAACACCGTGTCCCCGTCGGGTGCGCCGTCGTCCCCGCCGCCCAGCCGGCCGGCACCGCGGATCGCCGCGTCGCCACCTGCCAGCACCGCCACCGTCACACCGACGTGGTGCGCCGTCAGCCGGTCCGCCGTCTGCTGCGCGAGATCACCGAGTTCTGCCACGGCGTCCAACCTAGGCGCGCCCGCCCGGGGGGTGGATCAGCCTGGAAGCCGATTCTGCGGGGCCGCTCTCCTCCCTGCGGCGTACCGGCCGCACCGCCTCAGCGGACGCGGTGCCGGCCCGTGCCCCGCGACCGGCGGAGGCCGAAGAAGGCGAGGTCGGCGACGAACAGCAGGATGGCGACGGCCAGCAGGTAGAGCAGCCCGTGGACGGCGACGCCGACGATGCCCAGGACGATCGCGAGGATGAGCAGGAGCAGGAACAGGGACATGATCGGACGCCTCCTTCGCCGGACGGAGTCCGGACGGAGTGATCAGCCGCGCGCGAGTTGGCGTTCGCCCGCGGCGCCCGGCTGGTAACCCAGGCCGTAGTGCCGGAAGACGGCTTCCTCGCCCTCGGCGGGCAGGACGTCGTCCGTGCCGATCGACGGGCACGCCTTCACCAGGGCCTTGTCGTGGACGACCTTGACGTAACCGGGACCGACGCTCGCGCCGTCCAGGGGGACGAAGACCAGGCGGTGCCGCGTGGGCAGGCCGACCTGGACGGTGGCCATCGCAGGCTCGTCACTGCTGGTGTCCACGTAGACCGCCTCCAGGACGCCGATCTTGTGGCCGCCTGGGTCGACCACGTCATGGGTCCGCCACTCGCGGATGTCGCCGATCCGGATCATCGAAAGTCCCTTCGCCTGGCAGGAACAACGGGAGCAGCGGCCGGGACCGGGCGCGGGGCCGGGCCCTCGGGCTGCGGTGAAGCTGCTGATCAGCCTGCCCCCGTCCGGGCGCGGTCGCCAGCGCACACCGGGGGACGGGTGCGGGCCCCGACCGCTTCGGCCGGGGCCCGCGCGTCGTCGTGACGCTCAGTCCTTGAGGGCGTCCTTGGCGTGTTCGCCGGCCTGCTTGAGGTCGGCCTTGCTCTGGTCGACCTTGCCCTCGGCCTGGAGCCGCTCGTTTCCGACGGCCTTGCCGGCCGCCTCCTTGACCGTGCCCTTGAGCTTCTCGCCCGTGTTCTTGACCTTGTCGCCCGTGCTCATCGCGCTCTCCTCGGCGTCGGCTGCGTGATTCTCCGTGCGGTGACACGCCTGCCCCGCCAAACCGGGAGTATTCGCACGAATATGTACACCCGGTCGGACTTCGGCCGCCGGTGGCTCAGCCCAGGCGGTACCAGCGGGCCTGGCAGAACGAGTAGCAGCCGTACAGCGCCAGCCCGACGCCCACCAGGACCAGCAGGGCCGGGCCCGCCGCCGTGGCCGCGAAGGAGCGCAGCGTCTCGTCCAGGCCCTTCGCCCGACCCGGGTCGAACATCACCGCGGCGATCAGGACGAACACGCCCGCGCCCGCGAAGACCAGCCCGCGCACCCCGCCTCCGACGACGCCGAGAGTGCGGACGGCGGTGCGGACGCGCCGCCCCATCGCCCCGGTGTCCAGCTTCTTCTCGAACTTCCGCAGCGCGCTGCGCACCGCCAGGACCACACCGGTGACGATCACGGCGAGGCCCGCCGCGCCCACCAGCCACTGCCCGCCGGGCCAGCCCAGCACCGTCGCCGTGTACTCCTTGGACGACTCGTTGCTGGACCGCGTGCCGCGGCCCGCCAGCAGCGCCTGCACCAGGCTGAAGCACAGGAAGGCGTTGAAGAGCGCCCGCCCCAGGTCGGCCGCGCGCTTGGTCCAGCCGTCCTCGCCGGTGCCCCGGCCGAGGACGGCGACCGAGAGCCGCCACAGCGCCATTCCGCCGAACCCGGCCGCGAGCGCCCACAGCATCACCCTGCCGAAGGGCTGCTCGCCGACGGCGGCCACCGCGCCGGAGCGGTCCGCCTCCTTCCCGTCGGACCCGCCGAGCGCGATCCGCACCGCGAGGACCCCGACCAGGACGTAGATCACCCCGCGGGCCGTGAACCCGGCCCGGCCGGCCGTCCGCACGACCGGGCTGCGCCCCCACTGCCGTCCCCGGGCTCGCAGGGAGCCGCCTTCACCACTGTTACTGGCCATGCGCCCCCGCCTGCCCCGGCCCGCCGGGGGCAAACGGCGGCCGGGCGGGGTCGACCACGACCTCCCGGTCGCGGATGCTGGAGGTGAAGGGCCCGCCCGGTGTGAGTCGCGGGACCTGCGGGCGGGGTGCGGGCGGCATGCTGGGCACCAGCAGATCGCGATCAAGTCGAAGAGAAGGGCTCACGGCCTTGGCAACGGATTACGACACCCCACGCAAGAACAACGACGAAGGGGACGACGACAGCATCGAGGAGCTGAAGAGTCACCGGAAGGAGAGCCAGACCGGCAACGTCGACGTGGACGAGTTCGACGCGGCCGAGGGCCTGGAACTGCCGGGCGCGGACCTGTCCGGCGAGGAGCTCACCGTCCGGGTGCTGCCGAAGCAGCAGGACGAGTTCACCTGTGTGAGCTGTTTCATGGTCTACCACCGCAGCCAGTTGGCCGGTGAGGACAAGGAGGGCCGTCCGATCTGCCGGGAGTGCGCCGGTATGTCCTGACGTATGTCCCACAGCCGCCGCGCCGGGGCCTGCGACCCCCTGCGGCGCACCGACCATCCGTGAACCCGAAACCCGATGTCCGCCACCCGCCGCCAGGCGCGGCCGCGCGTCAGCCGGTCAGGATGGTCGGTGCGAAGGCGGCCAGCCAGACGAGCACGAAGGTCGCCATGGTCATCAGCGGGACGAGGAACCGCGTTTCGAGCCGGTTCCCGGTGCGCCGGATCAGCACGAGCTCGTACCGCCGCCGGTGCGGCCAGAGCAGCGGGGCTCCCTGCTTGGTCAGACAGTCGCCGAGGACGTGCGCGAGGGTCCCGAGGGTCACGGCGTAGGGCAGCCAGCCGGGGGCGCCCGGCAGCCACACGTCCAGGGCCGCCGTCCCGACCGCCGCCAGGCCGACGGTCGTCAGCCAGGCCGTCGGGCCGGTGCCGGGCGGGTGCAGCTGAAGCGCCTGGACCGCCAGGGCGAGCAGGACGAACACCAGGCCGAGGGTGAAGTTCCGGCCCCACTGCGCGATGCCGGCCCAGCTTCCCGCTCCTACGAGGGCGACGAAGAGCAACGAGTGGGTGGCGTGGCGGTGGCCGCCGGACAGCAGGGCGACCAGCCGGCACAGGGCCCGCGAGAGGGGGCCGAGGAAGTTCGCCGCCGTGCCGTCGTGGTGGTCGAGGTCGGGCAGCAGGGCGGCGCCGGCGCACAGCAGCGTGCCCATCAGCACCTCGCCGGGATCCAGTGGCCGGCCGAGCGCCGTTTCGGGCAGGAAGGGGGCCGCGGCCGCGAACACCAGCGCTCCGCTCACCGCGTGCGAGTGGCCCATCATGGCGTTCTCCGACCTCCGTCCCGGCCCTCCGTCCCGGTCGGCCGTGCCGGTGGCCCCGGTGGCGCCGGTGGCCGACGGTTCGTCGGCTACCCCGAAGTGCCGGATCGACGCCGCCCCGGCGCGACGACTGCCGGGCCGGGGCGGTGCAGCGGCCGGAGAGCGCCGTCAGGAGCGCGGCAGGGGCGTGGCGGTCTCCAGGTAGAACGCGTCGATGCTGCGGACGGCCTGGCTGAACTCGTCCAGGGTCACGGGCTTCGTGACGTAGGCGTTGGCGTGGTGCTGGTACGCCCCCGACACGTCGTCCGGCGCGGCGGAGGTGGTCAGCACGACCACCGGGATGACCTTCAGGTCCTCGTCGGTCTTCAGGACGTTGAGCAGCTCGCGGCCGTTCATCCGGGGCATGTTCAGGTCGAGGATGATCAGGTCGGGCAACCGCTTGACGCCGTCCCGGAGGTAGTCCAGGGCGGCGATGCCGTCCTCGGCCCGGACGATGGTGCGGGCCATGCCACGCTCGAAGAGCGCCTCCTCGATGAGCATCGCGTCGGCGAGGTCGTCCTCGACCAGCAGGACGTTGTAGGAGCGTGCGTTGATCAGAGTGGACATCGGGGACTCCGGTGACTGGGGGTGGGCCGCGGGCTACGACTGTGACGACGGGGCTTTGCTGAGGATGCCTGGCCAGCGCTTGCGGGCGCCCTGGCGGCTGATGTCGCAGGCTTCGCCGAGCTGCGGATAGCCGGCTCCGGCCCGGGCGGCCTCCCGGGCCGTCTCGCGGGCGAGCCGCTCGGCCGCCCGGCGCAGGTGTTCGAGCGCGTGCAGCCTGGTCAGCGCGTCCGCGACGAGGACCGTTTCGTTCGGCGCCGACGGGGCATCCGTCTGCCCGGGGGTGGGCGTGGCAGCAGGTGAGAGCGGCCGCATCGCCCGGGCGGCGAGCCGCCGTGCGAGATCGGCGACGGCCGCGTCGGCGAGGACGGTGATCTGGTCCTTGCTCAACATGGCGGAAAATCGGTCCGGCGGCATGAGGCTCCACCCTAGGCCACCCGCATGCTCGGGACAACCACGGTTGTCGGAGCCTGTAGGGTGGCCGTGCCCCGCGCGACCGTGCCGAGGGCGGCACATGGACCGCACCCCGCCGGGGGTGCGCGGAGCAGAGGACTGAGGCAATGACGGAGCCGGGCCCGGAGAGCGCGCACCGAGAGGGCCGGGATGGGGCATCCGCCCGGGAGTCCTGGCACGCGAACTGGACCACCCGCCGCTGGCTGCGGGTCGGCGTCAGCGCCTCACTCGTGCTGCTGCTGTCCCTGGGGGTCCTGGGCGCGTGGGTGTTCGTGCGCTCGGCCAAGATCACCGACCGGCTGGTCGACCGCAGCTCCCCGGCCCTGATCACCGCCGTCCGCCTGGAGGCCGGCCTGGTCAACCAGGAGACCGGCATCCGCGGCTACGCCCTGACCGGCCGGTCGGACTTCCTCGACCCCTACGTGCAGGGCCTGGCCCAGCAGCAGGACGCCGTCGACGGCCTGCGCAGGCTGCTCGCCGATGACACCTCCGCCGAGCAGGACCTCGACCTGGTCCTGACCCGGGCGGCGGCCTGGCAGAGCGCGGTCGCCCGCCCCATCGCCGGCTCGCCCGCCGGGGCTCCCGTCCCCGAGGGCGCGCAGCTCTCCGCGAACGGCAAGAGCGCCTTCGACGCCCTGCGCGCCGCCACCTCCGTCCAGCAGGACCATCTCCAGCAGGACCGGCTGCGCGGCCGTGCGGACCTCCAGTCCGTCCGCGCCCTGCGCAACCTCGTCTTCGGGATCATCGCGCTGATCATCCTGGGGCTGGCCGTCCTGGTCTTCGAAGGCCTGCGACGGGGCGTCACCAAGCCGCTCGGCCGCCTGTCGGCCGACGCCGGGCGGGTGGCCGCCGGCGACTTCGGCCACCCCATCGTCGGCACCGGCCCCGCCGACCTGCGCCGGCTCGCCGCCGTGGTCGAGTCGATGCGACGGCGCCTGTCCGACGAGCTGGCCTTCAAGGAGCGGGCCCGCGAGATCCTCGACGCGCAGGCAGCCGACCTGAAGCGCTCCAACGCCGAACTGGAGCAGTTCGCCTACGTCGCCTCGCACGACCTCCAGGAGCCGCTGCGCAAGGTCGCCAGCTTCTGCCAGCTCCTCCAGCGCCGCTACGGCGGCAGCCTCGACGCCCGGGCCGACCAGTACATCGAGTTCGCGGTCGACGGCGCCAACCGCATGCAGACCCTCATCAACGACCTGCTCGCCTTCTCCCGGGTCGGGCGGATGCACACCGGGTACGCCCCGGTCGACCTGGACAAGCTCTGCGGCGCCACGGTCGACGCCCTCAGTATCGCGATCGAGGAGAGCGGCGCCGTCGTCACCCACGACCCCCTGCCCGAGATCAGCGGCGACGCCACCCAGCTGGGCATGCTGCTGCAGAACCTGCTGAGCAACGCGATCAAGTTCCGCGACCCGGGGCGCAGCCCCCGCATCCACCTGGAGGCCGCCCGGGACGGTGACGTGTGGCACTTCGCGGTCGCCGACAACGGCATCGGCATCGACGGCGACTACGTCGACAAGGTGTTCGTCATCTTCCAGCGGCTGCACACCCGCGAGGCGTACCCCGGCAACGGCATCGGCCTGGCCATGTGCAAGAAGATCGTGGAGTTCCACGGTGGCACCATCGGGGTGGACCTCGATCACACCCCCGGCACCCGGATCACCTTCACCCTGCCGGTGGGCGCGCCCGTGAGCAGCGTCTCCCTGACCGCCGCCGAGACCGGGGCGGCGCGGTGACCCCCGAGGTCCGGGTCGCCCCGGCGGCGCCGACGCGCGCCCCGGCCGGGCCGGCGGACCCGGCCGACCCGCTTCCCGAGGCCTACCGGATCCTGCTCGTCGAGGACGACGCCGGGGACGCGCTGCTGGTCGAGGAGCTGCTCTCCGACACCGACCTCCGGCACAGCCTCCGCTGGGCCCCGACCCTGGCCGGGGCACTCGCCGAGCTCGCCGTGGAGGGCGCCGACTGCGTCCTGGTCGACCTCCACCTGCCGGATGCCCAGGGGCTGGACGTCGTCACCGCCGTCCAGGCGGCCTGTCCGCAGGCCGCCGCCATCGTGCTCACCGGCCTGCGGGACACCGGGGCCGGGGAGCGGGCCGTGGCCGCCGGGGCGCAGGACTACCTCGTCAAGGGCCAGGTCGACGAGCGGCTGCTGCAGCGGGCCGTGCGCTACGCCGTCCACCGCAAGCAGGCCGAGCAGGCCAGTGCCGAACTGCGCGAGAACCGGATCCGCTCGCAGGAGAACGCCCGCCTGGAGCGGGGCCTGCTGCCGACGCCGCTGCTGCGGTCGGCCGGCGTGGTCGTCACCAGCCGCTACCTCCCCGGGCGCGAACGGGCCCAGCTCGGCGGGGACTTCCTCGACGTGGTGGAGACCGCCGACGGGGCCGTGCACGCCCTCATCGGCGACGTGAGCGGCCACGGGCCGGACGAGGCCGCGCTCGGCGTCTGCCTGCGGATCACCTGGCGGGCCCTGGTCCTCGCCGGCCACCGGGGCGTCGAGCTGCTCGACCTGCTGGAGCAGGTCCTGGTCGCGGAGCGCACCCGCGGCGACATGTTCGCCACCTGCACGACCGTGCTCTTCGCGCCCGACCGCACCGAGGCCACCCTCCACCTGGCCGGGCACCACGAGCCGCTGCTGCTGGCCGGCGGCCCCTCGGAGGTGAGCGCCGCCCACGGCATCGCCCTCGGGCTGGCCCCCGGCCTGCGGCACTGGCCGGCCACCACGGTCCGACTGCCCACGGCCGGCGCGCTGTTCCTCTACACGGACGGCCTCACCGAGGGCCACACCGGCCCCGACCGGGACCGGCTCGGCACCCAGGGCCTGCTGGGCCTGATCGCGGCGGCTCCGGACTCCGGCACCGCCAGCTTCCTGGACCACCTGATCGGTGCCGTCCACCGGCTCAACGCCGGCCGGCACGCGGACGACCTGGCGATCCTGCACCTGGCCTGGGACCGCAGCGGCGACCGGCCCGGCCGCACCACCCCGCACGGCCGGCAGGTCACCACGGGGTGACCCCCGCCGGGGCCCGGACCCGGGGTGCGGCCCGGACCCGGGGTGAGGTCAGGGCCGCCCGTCGGCCGGGAGCGGGGCGCCGTCGGGTGCGGCCGTCCGCCCGGTGGCCCGTCGCGCCGGTACGCGGACGGCCACCGTCTTGCCGTCCTGGTGCCGGCGGATCTCCACCTCTTCGGAGAGGGTGCGCAGCAGGTGCCAGCCGAAGCCGCCCGTCCCGGCCATGAGGTCGGGCGGGCGCGGCACCGGCGGCGCGGTGCTGCCGTCGCGGACGGCCACGGTGAGGCTGTCGGTGTGCTCGGTGAGGGTGAGCGTGCAGGGGCCGGGTGCGTGCCGGACGGCGTTGGTGACCAGTTCGCTCAGCGCGAGCAGGACGTCCGCGCGCCCCGCGCCGGTCAGCGGTGACGAGCACTGGTCCAGGAAGGCGCAGGCCAGCTCGCGGGCCCGCGCCGGGGTCTCGCGCCGACCGTCCAGAGGCCAGGTCGCCGCGCGGGGAGCCGGGGGTGAGGGGTGATTGGGGTGCATCGTGCCGCTCTTCTGCCCCGAATACTCCGGTTTGCACCCTCAGTTGTGTGAGCGGATCCGGCTCCTGCCGACACGGTTTCAACACTCGGACGCATGGGCCCCCGGATCCCGGGCAGCCGGTCATTCGACAGTGACCGAGACATCCGAGCAGCGATGCCCCCTTCGGAGGACGACCCATGTCCGTGGAAAGTGCCGACTTGACCGTGACGGTCCTGGCGGACCGTGAACTCGCGGTCGTCGCCCCCTCCGGCGAACTCGACATGCACACCGGGCCCCTGCTGCACGTCCAACTCGCGAACCAACTCGCCCACGGCCGCAGGCACCTGATCCTCGATCTGGCCGGAGTGCCCTTCATGGACTCCTCCGGGCTGAACATCGTGATCAGGGCGATCAAGGAGACCGACGCCGTGGGCGGCAGCCTGAAGACCGCCGCCCTGACGCCGGCGGTGCAGCGGGTCTTCGACCTGACCGGCATCACCCTCTCGCATCCGGCCTATCCGGACGTGCCCGCCGCGGTCGCGGCGGTCGAGGCGCTGCTGTCGCACAGCGCGCCCGGCGCGCCCCGGCCGCAGTAGCGGACGGCAGTAGCGGACGGCAGCCGTCCGGCCGGCCCGCAGCACAGAATCGACCTGGAGGTAGACGTGAACCGTACGAACGCGCCGCGACAGGCTGCCGAGAAGGTCCGGGAGATCCTCGACGTCGATCTCGGCCGCACCAGGGACGCGGCCGCGCACGGCGCAGAACAGGCCTGGCAGCGGCTCGCCCCGCACCTCGAATCGCTGGCGGCCGAGGCAGGCCACGCGGTCGGCCGGGCCCGCAGCACCGCGGTTGCCGCGTCCCACGAGGTTCCCGGGCGCAGTGCGGCCGCGCTGGCCGCACTGCGCGGCAGGGCCGGTGCGGCCGAGATCGAGCAGCTCCGCAAGCGTCGCAGCCGGCGGCGGATCGGCTTCATCGCCGCGCTGGCGGCGCTCGCCGCCGCCGGGGTGCTGGTCCGGGCCTGGGGGCGTGAGCAGCGGAGGTATGAGGAGCTGTCCGAGGACGTACCGCATCAGGCCCTGTCCGACGAGGACTCACCGGGCGGGGACCTCTCCCTCCCCGACGGCCCCGAGGACCTGGTGGCCGACACCGAGGCCCGCAATCTGCACGACCTCGGGAGCGGGCGCCCGGCGGCGGGACACTGAGCCGCCGTCCGTTCCGCCACGGCGGACCGGACACCGAAGGCGCCGGACGGGAACCACGCGGTTCCCGTC